>ONFL01000076.1 GCA_900317095.1 uncultured Eubacteriales bacterium
CAGCCGCCGGACTGGCGG
Source organism: uncultured Eubacteriales bacterium (assembly GCA_900317095.1). Taxonomy (GTDB): domain Bacteria; phylum Bacillota; class Clostridia; order Lachnospirales; family Lachnospiraceae; genus UBA2912. The sequence continues at coordinate 19 of ONFL01000076.1, forward strand.
AAAGGGCAAGCGCGAGCATAAGAGCTGCCGCTCTGGCCTTTCCGGAAAATCTGCCTATCTTTTTCATATCGTACTGCCTCCTGTCTGCACTCATAAGACCGGCGGGGCAAAGTAAAGCATACGCCGCCCGTCCTTACAATATGTTTAGATTATACGCTTTTTCATGCTCTACCGTCAACAAATACCTTGGCAATGGATGGCTCAGGCAGCTCCAATATGGAGTCGGTGAAAGTGCATTCAGAATCTGATAACCCGCTCCTTCTGGAGGATTTGTATCTACTTCAAACTTGATTTTTAATGAAGCATGAGAATGTATCTGGGATAATATAGCATCCCTCGACGTAATCTCTAAAATATTTTGTACCGTATTCCCTTTTATAAAGGCTGACTGGACAGCGCTTTCCTTTGTTTTTTTCTTTTTCCTTACTGTCATCTTGAAGTTATACGCATTCAATTCCTGTTCTACATAGGGAAGATAATCGTCCAACTGAAATTCACAATCTGGCTGTTCAAGAGAGAAATCAAGATCCTCGCTGAAACGCGGCAATCCGTAAAATATCCGAAGTGCCGTACCTCCATAAAATGCACCGTGAGAGAAAAAATCACTTCTGGAAAGGCCCAGCAATGCAATCTCCTGTACGATCTCGATCAGCGCATTTTTATAATCCTCTCCGGTTTGACAATGATATTTTCGAATCATCGCTTCTATCGCTTCATTCATTGTATCCACCCCCTCTATCAATCAATCGAATCAACTGTTCCAGATTCGTGCGGTGATACAGTCCTGCCAGCGTCTTCAACCTCTCAGAATCCAGTTCATCGAAAATATCCTCATCCAGCCGCATTCCTTCAAATAGATATTCCTCAAAAGCCTTCCTGCCGCGTATTGGCGAAAGAATCGAGAGCTCATCGCAAAGTGCCTTCTCCCGGTCCGCAATCAGATACGGATATGGATCGGTCTCGATTCTGGTATAGCCATGGGGATAAACAGCTGTCGGGACATCTTGATAAGTATAAACCCCAAATTGATTTTGAAATTCCTTCTTTCGGCGCTTGCTGCATGTCGCAGACGTATATACAGTAACTCTTTCCGGTATCATACCATAATATGATAAAGCATACTCGAACGAGAGATATGATGGACCATATAGAACATTTGCAAGCATATAGCCTGCAGTATGTCTGTCCGTTTCATAAAGCCCACGCTTGAGCGGAACTAATTCTCCCCGCTTCACCATCGACTGAATTTTATGATGCGGACTCTTATATTCTGAGTACTTCATTACAAGCTGCTCTGTCGATATAATCATGTTTATTTCCTCCTGATAATGCAATAATATTTCATTTTCAGGTGAACTTCAACATTAATTAACTAATAATCGGTGTCATTTCTGAAGCATGTATTTATCACCGTCCAGATATTACAATACTCCTCTGCTCAATATACAATTCAAGATCGGCTCACGCAGCCAATCAGATACATGGCCCGATCGTAGTTTTCCTTATTGACATACAGGTGGTACTCATATATGATGCTCTGATCAATGCCAAAGCTGCCTGTATACGCACGCCGGGATCCAACGGCGCCGCCATAATCCAAAAGATTGACCGTACCCACGATGCATTCAATGCCATGGGCGCTGAGCACATCGCGAGCCTGGGCCATCTTGTGCATGTCCAACGTAATGAAGACTTCTTTTCTGTTGAAAATGTTAATCATTGAGTACACCTCCCGTCTACGGTTTTACAATGCTCTTATGCCCCGGTTTTCCTATTGGCATTCTTTATAATAGAAATTTCTCTCCAGCGTCTCTGATCCATACTCGGCCTTTTCATGGCCGCCCTGCTCGAATTCCTTAATTGTAAATCTTCAGGGTCAGCGCGATATAGAAAAAAAGCTGCAGTCAGCGGATAAAACTCCGCCCTGCAGCCTTCGTGAATATCCCTGTATCTGCGGCTTTCCTGCTGCCCTACCAGGTCGTCGCAATGTCCAGCTGATAGGGATTGGCAGCGGCAAATCCGCCGGTATCGCACACCAGACCTGTTCCCAGACTGGTTGCTACCGTTGTTCCCCGGGGATGGACATTCAGATTGGCAGCTACCATGATGTAGCTTCCCAGCATCTTGCAGCCGTCATCCCTTACCCAGTAAGGGTACTCAGATTCGCTGAATCCTCTCGCGCGCATCATGCTTACGATACCGCTCATATCCAGATTGTAATAGGTCTCCTTGCCGGAAGGGCCGTAAACGACGCCTGCATAGGCTGTCAGCCGCTCTCCGCTGTAAGAGGATGATGAAGAAGAGCTGCCTGAATCCTGCTTTGTCTCTTCCTGCTTCTCTGTCTCTGTCTCAGGAGCAGATGTCTCCCGCTGCGATGTGGAAGAACTGCCGCTGGACGAGTTAGACGCAGTCGTCGAAGAACTGCTGCGGGACGTGGTGGAGGAAGATGACGCAGAAGAGCTGCTGCGGGATGATGTTCCTGCAGAAGATGTGCTGCGTGAAGCCGAAGCTGCGGATGCGGCCTTCTTCTTGGCTGCGGCTGCGGCCTGTGCGGCCTTCTCTTCCTGCTGCTCTATCTCCTGGATGGCCTTCTCCTGCGCGTCCATCTTATCCTGAATATCATCGATATTATAATTCAGGGAAGAAATGCTGCTGCCCAGAGAATCAAGCTCCTCCTGGCGCTGCTGCGCGACGGTCTCCATGTTCTCCTTCTCGGTCTGATAGGCCTCCAGCTGGCTCTGCTGTGTATCTCTCTGCTCCTCCAGCTCCTTCTCGCAGGCAGCGATCTCGTCGCGGGTCTTCTGCAGGCTTGTCAGCAGATTATAGTCATACTCATTGATCTTGGTCATATACTCGGATTCGTTCAGTGCGGACTTAAGGTCCTCCGCGCCGATAAATACCGTCAGATATTCCGTATCTCCGGATTCATAGATAGCCTGGATCCTCGCCTTCAGCGCAGCATACTGTCTGTCCGCGTCCTTATTGGCAGCTTCCAGGTCTTCCTTGATCACGATGATCTCCTGATTGGTCTTCTCCAGCTCTCCGGCAAGACCATCCAGTTCTCCCAATATCCCCTCTATTTTGGAATCAAGTTCCTTGAGATAGCTTTCTGTGTCGGTCTTATTGCTTTCAAGCTTTGCCAGCTCCGCTTTCAGGTCATCCTTCTGATCCTGGTACTCGCTGATCTTGTTCCTGGCATCCTCTTTAGCCTGTGAGCTCCCGGTCGCCGCCAGGGACGGAAATGCCATGGATACAGTGAGCATCAATGTCAGAAGCGGTCTGGCAAGATACTTTCTATTAATCATAAAAACCTCCAAACTTACCTTTTGTCTTATCAATTGTTACATATTTATTACGCCGTGTCAATGCTTTCGCGGTTTTTATATGATTTTTGGTAAATATTTTGTAATATTGCGAGGTTTTTTGATAAAAAACGAGTTTTGAGCCCCTTTTTAATTGAAAATCAATTCCAAAACCATTTCTTTTAAAAGTCCGGCTTCAATTTAACCCCATTTTTATGCCAAAAAATGCCTTTTTTTTGCCTTTTCCTGCCTCATTTGCGCAGCAGGCCTTTTTTACCGCTTTCAGGACGCCTTTCTATAAAAAACTGCCAAAAAAAAGACCGGAGCTTTTTTCAAAGCCCCGGTCCGGGTGCGTGTATGTTATTTATATTATTTATAGAGAACAAGCGCGATGTATTCCAGCGGCTCTTCACTCTCATTTATCATGTAGTGCGTCTCGCCGTTGTCACAGAAGAGGACATCGCCGGGGCCTACATCGACCATCTCGCCGTTCAGCAGATAGCGGCCGTGGCCCTTGACGATCAGGAATGTCTCGCCGTCTCCCTCATGGGTATGCTTGCCGAGCTCGCAGCCCTTCTCCAGCACCATGTAGGAGAAGACTCTTCCCTTCTCATACATCTCATCATCATCCCGCAGGATGGGGTAGCTGCGGATGTAGCCTTCCCCGCCCTTGAAATGGTCCATGATCTTGATCGTGCTCTTGATGTTTCTCTTAAATCCCATACCTTATTCCACCTTTCAATATACTTTCCCAGGTTATTTTTTTATTATACCCTGTCCGGAAGTACATTTCCAGTAAAAGAAGGATTTCCCGCGCTGATCAGCTGCTCCGGGCTGGGCAGGGAAATTCCCAGTGCCTCCCGCAGCACATCTTCTATGGTCTTTACCGGTGTTATGGTCATCTGCTCACGGACATCCTGGGGCAGATCTTTGAGATCGACAAGGTTATCCTCGGGGATCAGGGCCCGGGTAATGCCGGCTCTGCGCGCTGCCAGCAGCTTCTCTTTGAGACCGCCGATCGGCATGACAGCGCCCCGTAGAGTGATCTCGCCGGTCATGGCCAGATGCGGGTCGACCTTGCGCCCGGTGAAAAGGGAAGCCAGGGCCGTGAACATGGTGATGCCGGCGGAAGGACCGTCCTTGGGCACGGAGCCGGAAGGAACGTGAATGTGGATATCCTTCTCCTTAAAATTCACAGACTGCAGAGGGAACCTGGACTTGAGCAGGCTCAGGGAGATCCTTGCGGATTCCTGCATAACGTCCCCCAGCTGGCCTGTGAGAATCACCTGCCCGCTGCCCGGCATGGATGCCGCCTCTATAAAGAGGATCTCGCCGCCGACCGGCGTCCAGGCAAGACCTGTGACAACGCCGGGCGGATTGTCATCCTGGGCACGCTCGTGCAGAGAAACCTTTCTTCCCAGCAGTTCATCAAGATCATCTTTGCCGATGGTCCTGTGTCCGTCCGCCTCTTCGGTAACGATCTGGGCGGAAACAGCTCTGGCAATGGTGAGCAGAGCCTTCTTGAGTCCGCGCACGCCTCCCTCCATGGTGTAGTCGGAAATAATAGCGCGCAGGGCCTCATCGCTTATCTGCAGCTGATCCTCTTTAAGACCTGTCTCTTCCAGGACCTCCCCGATCAGATGCTCCCTGGCTATATGGAACTTCTCTTCCTCCGTATAGCTGGAGATCTGGATCACTTCCATGCGGTCCAGGAGAGGACCGGGAATGGTATCCAGGCTGTTGGCCGTGGCGATGAAGAATACATCGGACAGGTCATAGGGCAGGTCCAGATAGTGGTCTGTAAATGTACTGTTCTGCTCAGGATCCAGAACCTCCAGCAGCGCGCTGGCGGGATCGCCGGAAAAACCGCCGGTCATCAGCTTGTCGACCTCGTCCAGGACCATGACCGGATCCGTGGTCCCGGCCTGCCTGATGGACTGCAGGATCCTGCCGGGCATGGCGCCCACATAGGTGCGGCGGTGGCCGCGGATCTCAGCCTCATCCCGAACGCCGCCCAGGCTGAGACGGATATATTTGCGGCCCAGGGCCCGTGCAATACTCTTGCCGAGACTGGTCTTGCCGGTTCCCGGAGGGCCGACCAGAAGCAGGATGGATCCCTTGTTGTCCCTGCGCAGCTTCATGACTGCCAGATGCTCTATGATCCTCTTCTTGACCTTGTCCAGGCCATAATGGTCATCATCCAGGATCTGACGGGCATTCTTCAGGTCCATCTCCCCGGCCTGCTCCCGCTTCCAGGGCAGGGCAAGCATAAAATCAAGATAATTCTGGATCACACTGACCTCGGCGCTTCCCTGGGGCTGCGCGTTCAGCTTGTCCAGCTGCTCCAGAGCCGCCTGGCGGATCTCGTCGGGCATACCGGCTTCCTCGATACGGGTCTTGTAATCCTTCTTGCCGGCCGCCCCGGCATTGTCCTCGCCGAGCTCTTTCTTAATGGCCTTAAGCTGCTCGCGCAGGACCTGGTCGCGGTAGAATTTATTTGTCTTCTCGGAAATGCGTTCATTAAGCTCTATGTTCCAGTCCACGGCTTCTCTCTGCTTGAGCAGGGTGTCCATGAAATGCAGGCTCCGCTCGCGGCGGGAGTCCATCTTCAGGAACTCATAGCGCTCTTCGGATGAAATAGATACATAGCGCCCCATCCAGACGATCATAGAGTTCACGCTGGTGATCTGATCCATCTGCCGGAGATACTGCTCGGAGCCCTGGAAATGACTGCTGACCTCACGGACTATATCCTTGAGATAATCAAGCATCTCCCCCTCCATCTTCTCATCCATATCCTGGATCTCGGGAGCCGCGGTGTATTCGGCATATACAAGATCACCGCCGAAGGTAATATTGTGGATCCTCACGCGGCCGCCCGTCTCGGCTTCTATTACAACACCCTTTCCGGTCTCGGTAATGTCCTTCACCTTTATGGTGACTCCAAGATGATGCCAGCCCTCCGGGTCGCTCTCGCGTCCCTCGCCCCTGAGCGGGACTGCCACACAGCTGTAATTGGGATCGGTCAGGGCCTGTCTGTACTTGCTGCTGAGTTTTGATAATACTATATAGCTTGTCGTCTCCGGCAGAATGATCATATCTGAAACCGGAATCGCAGCGGCGCCCTGATAAAGTCTGTTCTCTTCCATGGCTTTCGCCTCCATTTTAATGAATGTTCATTTAATTTCTTATTTATAAAAATGCGGCTGATGCCGCGGGTCTACTGGTCATCTGGGATCAGAGCATACTGTACCAGCTCTATGATCTCCTCCAGCTGCCTGGCCGCGCTGCCTGTGTCGGACCTGCCATGCAGCGCAACTGCCTTGATCGGGAAGAACATAACCGCCTCCAGGGCCTCATTGCTGCAGCTGCGGATCTTCCCCTGGGCCTTCATCTGGTCTATCAGGGAAAATATGCTGCACATGTCATGCCTGCCGCTGCACTGACAGGCCAGGGCCGGGCAATGGGAGAACTGCTCCACGAAGCTGTAGACCTCCCTGTGGTCCCGGATGTAGTAGTAGTAGCTCTCCATCAGAGTCCTCACCAGAGACCGGGCGTCCATCTCCGGACGGGTCTGCTCTGTCATATAGCCGAATATCTCCTCAGAATACTCAGTATAAATGTCCCTGAGCATCTCGTCCTTATTCTCATAGTAGACATAGACCGTCGCAGGCGACACGCCTGCTTCCCTGGCGATCTTGGAGATAGATGTGCCTGTCAGTCCCTGCTCCAGGATCAGATGCATCACTGCCTGCTTGATCCGCTCCTGCTTCTCATCGTCTTTCTTCCTCATGGGAATACTTCCTCAATCATGCATGCTTTGTTAATTGGTTTTCTTAATATTAAATGATCATTCATTTATTGTCAAGCGCTTTTTTATAAAATTTTTCGTCACGGATATCAGTCCTGCATAAATACGTCCACCCGGATGGCTTCCTCCAGATACCAGTTCCAGCTGTGCTCTTCCTGCCGGGCATTTTCAGCAGAACTGTACGGAGTCACCCTGCTGATGACCGCATAGAAATACTTGCCGTAATCCATCAGCCGTGCTATGACTTCGTTATTTCTGCGGGGCAGATATCCGATCCGTGTATTGCCCCAATAGAGGCGCACAGCCATGGAATCATACTCGTTTTCCGGCTCCCGGATCAGCTTCAGCCGCATGCCGGGTTTCAGTTTTGTAATGAGTTCCTTCATCCCTTCGACATGCGAAGCTCCGGCGACATGGCAGTTCATGACCAGCAGGTCACGGGAAAACGGCAGATCAGGGCTTCCTCCATGCAGAAGAACTCCCAGCTGTGTGACAGACAGGCCGGCAGATAAGTCCGTCCCGCTGCTCTCATCCACGTCCGCAATGGACCGGGGCCTTCGTCCGGAGTCATTTTCCCCTTGTATATTCTGATGCTCTCCGGAGCTGTTTTCCTCTTTCATGATCGTTCCCTTCCTGGCAGCCCTCCTCTGTATAGGATCTGCCCTCCTTCTTGCCTGTCCTATCCATAAAGCTTTCCGGCTGTGCTCTCAAAGTCCTTCCGGATCCTGACCGCCTGCCAGCCGCTCAAATCGCTTAAGAAGCTCCTGGTACTGCCAGCCAGCCAGGGCAAGCCTCTCTGTCAGTTCTTTCTGCCTGGCGGCAACAGCCTCCTGGTCCTGCAGGAAGTCTTTCTGATTATATGGGAAAGCTGCCCGGATAGTCTGGATCTCCTTTTCCAGTGCCATTACACTCTTCGACAGCTGGCGGACGAGCTTTCGGAGCTGCTCCAGACCTTCCGGTGTATTGTTGTAAGTTTCCTGCGGGCTATTTGCGTCAAGCCTGGCTGCGATTTCTCTCAGAGTCTGAAGATCACCGTTTCTATATGCCTTTGCTGCCCGGACAAACATTTCCTCCTCCTCCGGCGTGATATCCGGGTTGGCATCCGGATGGAGCCGCCTTACGATCTTGCGGTAGAGATGACGCATCTCATCAGCCCGGGACCTGAAGGGACGTCCGCCGGATGTCCCTTCTTTTTTCTGCTCTTCTTCCCAGACTCGGTTCTGCTCTTCTTCAGCCTGCTGATACCTGGCCGATCTGTGGATCCGCTCTGCTGCCTTGCGGGCTCTCTCCTGCCAGGATCTGTATTCCCGGCGGGCCTGCTCTTTTGCCTTCTGCGGATCCCACTGCCTGCAGCGGTTCCGGGCCGCCTGCATAATCTCTATGGCGCGCTTTAATTCCCGCAGCCGCAGCTCCGCCTGAAAAACCTGCAGCTCCAGGCCGCCGATCTGTGCATTGTACTGCGCCTGCAGCCGGGGCATGATCTGGTTCTTCAGTTCATCCCGCTCTGCCGTGAGCCGGGTGATCTCTCCTCTGAGCCGGCGGATCTCGGCTAGCAGAGACTCGTACTCCGAGGCGGCGGCAATAAGATCATACGACATAAGCTCCCCCTCTCATCCTTTTCCGTTTTCATCTGCCCGGACTTCCCTTTTGGGTAACATATTCTTGTATGCTATAATAAAGAAAAATCACTTTCCCGCATTTTCATGGAGAAGAAAAATGGACAAAAATAACGGCCTTTATTCCCTTATTGAAGAAATGTCTTCCGATGACGACAATATCCTGGTCACCCTGCTGACCGGCCCCGCTGCCGGAGAGAAATGTCTGCTCCGAAACGGCAGCCCCGTATGGACCAGCCCGGACGCCTCTTTCCTGCCCGGCCGCCTGGACCGGATCCGCTCTTTCACCGGCAGCACGGCTCTGCTGGAAATAGACGGAGAAAGTCTTTTCCTGGACCGGCTGCACAGACAGATGAAGCTTGTCATATGCGGAGCCGGCTATGTGGGGCTTGCTCTGCTGAAACTGGCCCTGTGCATGGGCATAGACACAGTCATCATAGATGACCGCAGCGAATATGCCGGACAGGCACAGGCTGCAGCAGATGCTCTGGCCGCGCCCTCTGCCGGTGCAGGCCGGGCGCAGGTCATCTGCAGGCCTTTCGGCCAGGGCCTGCGGGAAGCAGGTGCTGACCAGGGGACATATTTCGTCATCGCAACCCGGGGCCATCATTATGACAGTGAGTGCATCCTGACCTGCGCAGCGCTTCCTCATGCCTACCTGGGGCTCATGGGCTCCCGCAGCCGGACCGCGCTCCTGCTGGATGATCTGCAAAAAGAAGGCCTTGACCCCGTCATCCGCCAGAGCATCCACACTCCGGTCGGTCTTGCCATATCAGCGCAGACTCCTGAGGAAATTGCTGTCTCCATCCTGGCTGAGATCATTCAGGAGAAAAATACCAGCACAGGCAGCTGCAGCTTCCCGCCGGCCCTGCTCAAGGAGCTGGCTCGCTCCGGCCGGCCTGCCGGCATCCTGGCTGCAGTTGTCCGCAAGCAGGGCTCTGCTCCCCGCCAGGCCGGCACCCGCATGCTCATTCTCTCGGACGGGACAAGCTGCGGCACCATAGGCGGCGGAGCCGCCGAGGGCGCTGTCATCGCAAAGGCACGCAGCCTGCTGGCCGGAAATGCTCCCGGAAGCATTTCCCCGCTGCTGATGCGGGCTGACATGACCGGGGAGCAGGCTTATCGTCATTCTACAAAACTGGAAGAGGTCCATGCAGACCAGGTCCTGCTCTGCGGCGGGATCGTGGATGTATTTCTGGAGGAGGTCTGACTATGAAAAAAATTCTCTGTTACGGTGATTCCAATACCTACGGCTATGACGCGGCCAGCCCCTTCGGCGAATGCCTGCCCTTTAAGGTCACCTGGATCGGCCGTTTCTTCGACGACCCGGTCTTTAAGGACTACCTTTTTATTAATCAGGGGCAGAACGGCCGCTGCATACCCAGGAAAGACTGGGAATTTCAGGACCTGGAGGACGCCTGCGCCGCCCGCGCGGATATTGTCCTGGGCACGGTCATGCTGGGCAGCAATGACCTGTGCATGGACCCCCGCATCAGCATGGAAGACATGGCAGCTGCCATGGAGGCACTGATCCGCCGCATGCTAACCTTCCCCTGCTTCAGGGAAGATCCCCGAAAGCTTCTGCTTATCGCGCCGACCCCCACTGAACTGGGCCGTTACGGCAGCCTGGGCGAAAAATGCGATAAAAAATCCCTGGAATTTGCTCCCCGCTACCGGGAGGTTGCAGCCCGCACCGGCGTCTCCTTCGCCGATGCCGGCAGCTGGGGCATATCCCTTATGCCCGACGGGGTCCATTTCACCCCTGACGGCCATGCCGCCTTTGCCCGCGGGCTGCGCGAAAAGCTCCTGGAGCTGCTTCCGGCTTAAGATCATGAATAAAAATGTTCCTGAATAAAGAAAAAGGCAGAGAAGAACATATAAATTTCTTCCCTGTCTTTTTCTATGCGGAAAATTTATTTATTGTAGCCGTCCAGGAAATTGCAGGGCTGCCCGTCCCTGCACCAGCCAATGATGCGGGCCAGGTTTATATTCTCCACGCTGCGGAATATATTCTGTTCCAGAAAAGGATTATCATCCCGCAGCTTTAAGATCAGCTGGCGGGCCTGCAGCCGTCCTATATCTTCCTGCCCGTCTGCAGTCCGCGGCGAGCCGCCGGGACATCCCTCCGGCGGAAAATGCAGGCCGACATGTCTGCACCAGGCGTCTATATCGTCCTCATGGACATAATACATGGGTCGGATCAGCTCCATGCCGGTGTACTTTTCGCTGCGCAGGCGGGGCATCAGCGTCTGTACCCTGCCCCGGCCTATCATCTCCGAAAGGATCTTTACGATCACGTCGTCAAATATCTGCCCCAGGGCGATCTTATTGCAGCCAAGCTCCTCTGCCTTTGCAAAAAGCTGCTCCACAGGCTCTCCCGGGCGGGGATCGCAGGGAGTATGTTCTACATGATCCCCAGCCTGCGCGGTCTGCGGTGCAAATATCTGAAGTGGAAGCCCCAGAAGACCGGCATTGCTGACTGTCAGCTCCCGGCCCTCCTGCGTGCTCCCCGCATCCAGGCTGATAAATATCAGTTCAAAAGGAAACTTGTTGTGCCGCTTCAGCTCCAGGAAAAGCCTGGCCATCAGCATGGACTTCTTCCCACCGGATACGCACACCGCAATGCGGTCGCCGGGGCCGACCAGCCGGTAATCCTTGACAGCCTTTGTAAAACGGCTGAACAGAACCGCATGGTAATGTCTGTTTTTCCGGAGAGACTTTATGATCTCATCCCGGCACAGCGCAGCGCTGTCCTGCCCGCTCCCCTCAGGTGCCGAAGCGAATTCCTGCTCCATCTACTGTCCACTCTCCTCGGCAGATTCGTATACGGAATGAAGGCTCTGCGGCAGCCACTCTGCAAACTCCTCATCCGTGCATTTTACATAGTGAGTGCCCTCGACCAGGTGGTTTGTTCCCTTTGCATAGTCAATGCCGGATGTCTTGTAATCGTAGCGCAGGGCTTTTCTCTGCTTCTCAACGATCGGGTTCGGGGCCGGGATCGCGGAAAGCAGGCTCCGTGTATAAGGATGGACCGGACGGTCAAATATTTCTTCCGTGGTTCCCGTCTCCAGCAGATGGCCGAGATGAAGAACACCGATGCGGTCGGAAATATACTTGACCATGGACAGGTCATGGGCTATGAACATATAGGCAGTCCCTGTCTCATCCTGAATATCCTTCATGAGGTTGACAACCTGGGCCTGGATGGAAACATCCAGGGCGGAGATACACTCATCGGCTATGATCAGCTTGGGATTCATGATCAGGGCACGGGCAATGCCGACACGCTGCCGCTGGCCGCCGGAAAACTGGTGGGGATAACGGGTCGCGTGCTCCGGAGAAAGTCCTACTTTCTCCAGGATAGCCTTCACCGCGTTGTTCCGTTCCGCCGCACTGTTATAGGTGTTGTGGATCTCCAGACCCTCTCCTATAATCTCGCCGATCTTCTTGCGGGGGTTCAGGGATGCCATGGGATCCTGGAATATCATCTGCATCTGGGTGCGCAGTTTGTCGTTAACATCCTTGCTCATCTTTCCGCTGATGTCCATCCCGTTGAAAGTGATCTTGCCGGCAGTGGGATCATACAGACGGATTACGCTGCGGCCGATAGTGGATTTGCCGGAACCGGACTCGCCGACCAGACCATAGGTCTCGCCGGGATAGATCTTGAAAGATACGTCGTCCACCGCTTTGACCGTAAACGTCTTGCTTACCTGAAAATACTGCTTCAGACCCTCAACCTGCAGAAGGGGCTCACCATCATAATTTGCCGCCATACTTCTCAGCCTCCTTCTTCATTCTGGCAATTCTTGCCTTCAGTGCATCCGGCATCTCAACCTTGGGCGCTCTGGGATCGAGAAGCCAGGTTGCCGCGCTGTGGGTCTCGGAAATCTTAAACATCGGAGGCTCCGCCTTGTCATCTACTACCAGGGCATAACGGTTCCGGGGCGCAAATGCGTCGCCGGCCGGAGCGTGCAGCAGGTTGGGAGGGGATCCGGGGATGGTATACAGACGGGGATCGTCCGTGGCCAGATCCGGCATGGCGGACAGAAGTCCCCAGGTGTAGGGATGGCGGGGATCATAGAATATATCATTTATAGTGCCTTTCTCTATGATCCTGCCGGCATACATGACATTTACATAATCCGCGACCTTGGCAACAACGCCCAGGCCATGGGTGATGTAGATGACGGAAATGCCTCTCTCCTGCTGAACACGGCGGATCAGGTCTATGATCCTGGCCTGGATGGTAACATCCAGAGCGGTGGTGGGCTCGTCGCAGATCAGCAGGTCCGGATCGCAGGAAAGCGCGATCGCGATAACGACACGCTGACGCATACCGCCGGAAAGCTGATGAGGATAGTTCTTCATCCGCTTCTCAGGCTCTTCTATGCCTACCTCGTCCAAAAGCTCGACAGCCTTCTTCCAGGCTTCTTCCTTGGGGGTATTGTAATGCCACATCATGCCTTCCATGACCTGCTTGCCTATGGTCATGGTCGGATCCAGGCTGGTCATGGGATCCTGGAATACCATGGCGATCCTGCGTCCGTTAATATGTTCGCGGATCCATTTCTTATTCTGCTTGAGAATGTCCACATGATCAGGCCGTCCGTCTTCCAGGTGCTTATAGCTGAAATCAATCACTCCGCTGTTGACAATGGCATTGGAAGCCAGAATACCCATGGCGGCCTTCATGGTTACGGATTTACCGGAACCGGACTCACCTACGATCGCTACGGTCTGCCCTCTGTACAGGTCGATGTTGACGCCGCGGATGGCGTGGACCGGACCTGCCGTCGTGCGGAAAGTGATATCAAGATTCTGTATATCAAGAATTTTATCTCGTTCTTCGGGCATCTCTTATCCTCCTTCCGCTTACATTTCTTTCATCTTGGGATCGAGAGCCTCACGCAGGCCGTCGCCTACAAGGTTGAAGCTGAGCATCAGCAGAGCCATAACGATCAGAGGAGGCACGATCTGGTAAGAATGGGTCGTCAGTGCGTTGAAGCCGAGAGAGATCAGAGAACCCAGGGAACACTGGGGAACCGGAATACCCAGACCTACGAAGCTCAGGAAAGCCTCGGTGAAGATCGCCGTCGGGATAGAGAACATAACCTGGGTGATGATGGGGCCGATGATGTTGGGCAGGATCTCCTTAAAAATGATGAAGAAGCTGCCGGCGCCCAGGGTACGGGAAGCCAGAACGAATTCCATCTCCTTGAGCTTGAGCATCTCCGCGCGGGCGATACGGCTCATGCTGACCCATTCTGTCAGCATCAGGGCAAATATGATGGTGCCCATGCCGGGCTTTAAGATCAGCAGCAGGAGGGTAACGATGACCAGACGCGGGATACCGTTGCAGACCTCCAGGATACGCTGCATGACCATATCGACCCTGCCGCCGAAATAGCCCGATATCAGACCATAGCTCATACCGATAACCATATCGATGATGGCCGCGGCTACGGCGATGATCAGGGAAACCCGGGCTCCCTGCCAGGTACGTGTCCAGATGTCGCGCCCGAAGTTATCGCTTCCGAACCAATAGTAGACATCGTCCAGCTTATATTCTTTGTAATAATTTATCTTCTTGTCTCCGGAAGAAGTATGGATGGTCTCGCTGCCGTCCAGGATTCCGGAATTTTCAAAGGCTGCCACACGGGGCGCCAGATTTTTCTGTGTCAGATTCTGGTCCGAATAGGAATACTTGTTCATACCCGGGCCTACTATAGCGAAAATTGTGATGAGAACGATCAGAACCAGACCCACAACCGCGCTTGTCTTGTGGAAGAAGCGGATCAGAGCATCTTTCCAGAAGCTCTGGGAAGCAAAGTTTTCATCTATGGCAATAGAATCCGCATTGTCCTTGAGGACAAAATCCGAATCCACCGGAACATATACAGGAGCTTCTACGGCTGCCGCTGCAGCTGCTTTTGCTTTGCGTGCCATACTTTAATCTCCTTTCTTTGCCAGACGGATTCGCGGATCTATAATACCATAAAGAATATCCACGATCAGCATGATGATAATGTACATAGCCGAGTAAATGAAACTCAGGGCGATAACGACGTTGTAGTCATTGGACTGGATCGCATTTACCAGCAGGGATCCTACACCGGGGATCGCAAATATCTTCTCGACAACCAGGGAACCGGTCATCAGATCGACGATCAGAGGCGCAAGAACCGTTATAATGGGGATCAGGGCGTTTCGCAGGGCGTGCCGGAATATAAGGGCGCGTCCGGAAAGTCCCTTGCTCTCTGCCAGCAGCATATATTCACTGCCCATGACCTCCAGCATCTCGCTTCGGGTAAAACGCGCTATAGATGCCATGGTAAACATCGACAATGAGATACTTGGCAGGACACTGGACTGAAAGGCCTTTGCCTGCGAATAAAGCATGGGGAACATGCCCAGGCGGAAACCGAAGGAATAACTGAGAAGAAGCGCGAATACATAAGAAGGAACCGACACACCGATTACGGAAATGATGGTGCAGATGGTATCCACAATGGTATCGTGCTTAAGCGCCGCGAGCAGACCCAGGATCAGGCCGATGATGGCGCCGATCATAACTGCCGCGAAACCGATTCCGATGGAGACCGGCAGACGAGTCGCTACCAGCGCGGAGATCGGAGTATTCTTGGAAATATTGTAGCTGACGCCCATATCTCCATGCAGTAGATTAATTACATAATGGAAAAACTGCACAACGACCGGCTGATCCAGCCCATACTTGGCATATAGCTGTACTCTCTGATCTGCGCTCAGCTTCTCGTCGTTGAACGGGGAGCCGGGCATCAGCTTCATGAGTATGAAGAGGATCAGAACGATCACCAGCAGCGTAAATATGGCCGTGACGATTCGTTTGATAGTATACTTTTTCACTTTGTGCCTCCCTGCTGCACATTGTAATAGTGATATCTGTGAAATGCGTGAAAGGCCGCATCGGTACCACCCCGCTGCGGCCATGAACGGAAAAGACCACAAATCCGTGCTTTTCCCGCTTCTTTGCGTGATTTCACAGTAGACACGCTGCCCCGGTCATTGAGGCAGCGGATCTGTCAGTTTATTTTGCAGCCTTAACCGTATTCTTGTATACACGGTTGAGAGCTACAGGATGGAATTCAATACCGGTTACGCTCGGGGAAATCATCTCAGCGTTGCTCTGTGAATACAGAGGGAAGATGACTGCCTCATCCATAACGATCTTCTCAGCGTCGTACATTGTTGTCCAGCGCTTCTCAGGATCCTGAGCGGTCGCACCGGTAGTAACCTCGTCGATGATCGCGTCGTAATCAGCATTGCTCCACTCACCGTAGTTGTTGTCGTTGCCGGTCTTCCACATACCGAGGTATGTCATAGGATCAGCATAGTCAGGTCCCCATCTGGTAAGACCGAGCTGGAAGTTGCCGTCCTGCATATCCTGAACTCTCTGCTTCTTCGGCTCAGGGGAAATGTTGATAGTCAGGCCGGGAAGGTTTGTCTGCCACTGTTCCTGAAGAACCTGAGCAACCTTCTGAGGAGCGTCATCAGCATCAACGATCATGGTCAGCTCAAGGCTGTCCTTGCCGATCTCCTTGAGTCCCTGCTGCCAGAGCTCTGCTGCCTTGGCGGTATCTGTCTTGCAGACATCGGAGAACTTCTCCTGATCTGCTGAGAAATCAGATCCGTCCGGACCGGTTGCAAACTGAGGCGGAACTGCGGTAAATGTAGGAATGGAGCCGTCCTTAAGAACTGTCTCAGTGATGGCATTACGGTCAACTGCCATGGTCATAGCAAGACGGATATTCTTGTTGGCAAGCTCAGGAACCTTGCTGATGTTCGGAGATACGTACCACAGATATCCTGCGCCGATGGTCTTAAATGCGGGATCGTCCTTAACCTGGTCAACCTGCTCGCCGTTCACGAGGGTGATGTCCAGATCGCCGCTCTGATAGCTCATCAGAGCCTGCTGGGAATCCTGGATTACCTGATAATTCAGACCTGCAAGCTGAACCTTATCTGCGTCGTAGTAGTCAGCATTCTTTGTCAGATGGAAAGCTGTTGCCGCGGGCTGATAGTCATCAAGAATGAAAGCGCCGTTAGACAGGGTGGTGTCCGGGCTTGTTGCAAATGTATCGCCTACGGAGTTGTAGAACTCTTCATTAACCGGATAGAAAGTCGGGAAATACATCAGAGCCGGGAAGTAGCTGACAGGTACATTCAGGGTAACCTTGAGTGTATAATCATCTACTGCCTCAACGCCCAGTTCGCTCAGTTCCTTCTTGCCGTCTGCGCAGTCGCCCGCGTTCTTAACCTGGCCGATATCGATCAGCATGGTCTTGTACTCGGATGCAACCTTGGGATCTACGGCTCTCTGCCAGCCAAATACGAAGTCCTTGGCTGTTACGGGTGTGCCGTTGCTCCACTTGGCGTCCTGACGAAGCTTGAAAGTATAAACTGTACCGTCGTCAGATACTTCATAACTCTCTGCGATCGCCGGGACAGGCTTGCCTGTCTCGTCCATCTGCATCAGACCATCGGTGTAGTCGGCGATAACCTCGAAAGAGGTACCGTCGGTAGCCTGCTGGGGATCCAGAGACTGAACCGGTGTCTCGATCATGACGTTGAGGTCCTCAGCACTGGCCTCTACGGCCGCTGCCCCGCTCTCGCCGGCAGCTGCAGACTCAGCAGATGTGCTGGCAGTGCTTCCGCCGCCGCCGCATCCTGCAATTCCAACTGCCATGACTGCTGCCAGGACAGCCGCTGCAATTGCTTTTGTCTTTTTCATTTGTTACTCCTCCTTTATGAATCAGAAAGTAGGGAATTTCAGCAAAAAAATCCCCTTTGACACTTTATCATTCTAGCATAGCACGGCCCAAATGGCAATAAAAATGCCTCCGTAAAATAGGGAAAACATTACCCTGCTTTTACAGATTTTTTACGTTTACTGTGCTGCAGCCGCGATCCGGCGGGCTACATAGACGCCGCTGGCAGAGGCGTGGGAAAGGGAGTGGGTCACGCCGCTTCCGTCGCCTATGATATAGAGTCCCTTGTGGGCAGTCTCCAGGTTCTCGTCAAGGGAAACCTCCATATTGTAGAACTTGACCTCCACGCCGTAGAGCAGGGTGTCGCTGCTGGCGGTTCCCGGGGCAATCTTGTCCAGGGCGTATATCATCTCTATCAGGCCGTCCATGATCCGCTTGGGAAGGACCAGGCTCAGGTCGCCGGGGCTGGCTGCCAGTGTGGGAACCACCAGTCCCTCATCTATCCTCTTCTGGGTGCTGCGGCGGCCGCGGATCAGGTCTCCGAACCTCTGCACGATGATGCCGCCGCCCAGCATATTGGACAGGCGGGCGATGCTCTCGCCGTATCCGTTGCTGTCCTTGAAAGGGGCCGTAAAATGCTTGGCTACCAGCAGGGCGAAATTTGTGTTGTTGGTCTGCAGATCCGGATTCTCATAGCTGTGGCCGTTCACGGTGACGATGCCGTTCGTATTCTCGGCCACAACCGCGCCCTTGGGATTCATGCAGAAGGTACGCACAAGATCCTCGTAATTCTGGGTCCGGTAGACGATCTTGCTCTCATAGAGCTCATCGGTCAGCTCGGAAAATACGACTGCCGGCAGCTCCACGCGCACGCCGATATCCACGCGGTTGGACTTTGTGGCGATATCCATGTCCCTGCATACGGTTTCCATCCACTTGCTGCCGCTGCGGCCCACGGAAATGATGCAGTCCCTGCAGGTGAATGTGCCGGCCGCGGTCTGCAGGCTGTAGCTGCTGCCATCCGTGCTGACGTGTTCTACCTCCGTGTCAAAGTAGAAATCGACCTTATTCTCCAGTTCCGCGAAGAGATTTTTCAGGACCACATAGTTTATATCTGTTCCCAGATGGCGGACAGAGGCGTCCAGAAGATGCAGGCCGTTCTGCAGGCAGATCTTCTTAAAGCGGGTGTTGGCGGTGGTGTAAAGCTTCGTTCCCTGGCCGCCGTGGCTGGTATTGATCTGGTCGACATACTCCATGAGCTCCATGGCCTTCTTCTTGCCTATGTACTCATAAAGCGTGCCGCCGAAGTCATTTGTCAGGTTATATTTTCCGTCGGAAAACGCGCCGGCGCCGCCGAAGCCGCTCATGATCGCGCAGGTTTTGCAGTTCACACAGGACTTGATCTTCTCGCCGTCTATGGGGCATTTCCTCCGCTCCAGGGGGTGTCCCTTCTCAAATACCGCGACCTTCAGGGACGGGTCCAGCCTCATCATCTCCCAGGCAGAGTAGATTCCGCCGGGTCCCGCACCGACAATAATTACGTCATACTGATTCATATCTGCTCCTTCCTTTCCTATCTACAGATTCCGGATCTTCTTCAGCTCGGACAGAGTAAAACCGGGATGATAGTCACCCTTCTCATGCTCCGCGTTCAGCCAGGCCGTTACCTGGGCGTGTCCCTCTTCTGTAAAGGGGAACCGCCGGGACGTCTTGAGCTCATCTGCCGTTTTTTCGAAGGAAAATGGTTCCGGCCAGATGACTGCCTCCAGCATCTCGGGTTCTGTGACATTGCCATCCTCATCCTTCTGGTCCGGCACCCGGATGATGCGGTAGCGCATCCCCTGAAAGCTCCCGGAAAAGGGCTGGTTATATCTGTAGTAGTTGAGAGAGAGTATGTCTTTTTCTTCTATCATAATGCCGCTCTCCCTTCTGTAATGCTTTCTGTTTCAGGCATAAAAGTGCGCGGCCGCGATAAGGGCCGCGCGTGTTTTATTATATCAGATGTTCCTGTCTCTTTCAATTGCCCTGCCGATCCCGGCTGCTCCGGCTTTCTCAATCATCCGGATTTACATGGACCATGCAGTGCTTCACCAGCGGAAACTCCTTCTCAATCCGGTTGTGGACATCCTCCGCTATGCTGTGGGTCTCCCGCAGGGTCTTGTCGCCGTCGCAGCGGATCTCTATATCCACATAGTAGTGGGAGCCGAAGATCCGGGTGTGGAGCAGGTCTATCCCTCTGACCCCGATCACGCTCATGGCGCATTCACGCAGTTTCTCCTCTGTATCGTCGCCTACGGATTTATCCATCATGCGGTCTACGGCATCCTTGAATATAGAGACCGCTGTCTTGAAGATAAAGACGCAGATGACCAGGGATGCCACAGGATCCAGCACCGGATAACCGATCCTGGCGCCGAATATGCCGACAAAGGATCCGATGGAGGAGAGGGCGTCCGAGCGGTGATGCCAGGCGTCCGCCATCAGTGCCCCGGAATGGATCTTCTTTGCCGCCGCCCGGGTATACCAGTACATAGTCTCCTTGACCACGATGGAGGCTATGGCTGCCACGAGAGCCATTGCCCCGGGGATCGCCGGTGTCCCGCTGGCCTGGATCTCCCGGATGCTGTCTATCCCGCTCTTGCCGATGCCGGCTCCTGTCACAGCCAGCAGCACTGCCAGGATGATGGAGGCCACACACTCAAAACGGTCATGCCCGTAAGGGTGGTCAGCATCCGACGCCTTCCCGGAAATGTGAATCCCGATCATAACGATAAATGTGCTGAGCACATCAGAGGCGGTATGAACACCGTCGGATACCATGGCACTGGAATGCGCCATGAATCCGGCCATGAGCTTTCCCACAGCCAGAAGCAGATTTATTATAATACTGACCGAGGAAACATGCATGGCAATTTCCTGGTCTGTCCGATTTTCCATTTTCATTTTTCTATTTTTAACAGCCATATGATCACTTTTTTCTCATTTTTCAGTGTTTCAGAAGACTAACCTGTCTGATTTCACAAGAAGGGCCGCACATCCCATATCCTGGTACCGGGATGTACAGCCCCTCTTGGTATTTCATGCCGAGTGCGAAGAATCCGCCTGCGGACCG
>ONFL01000015.1 GCA_900317095.1 uncultured Eubacteriales bacterium
CGGGCAGACCTACATGACCCCGACACAGCTCGGCGACGACATAACGACAGGTACTGTCAGTCTGGACGGCAGGCTCTATCAGTTCCCGATCCCGGTATCGGCCATGGAAAAGGATGGCTGGAAGCTCGCCCAGGATCCTTACGAAAACGATGAGCTGTCCAAAGTGCTCGCTGGTACAACTATAAAACCGCGGAAGCCAGGCTACGCTTATATGGAAACGGAGGACGGGCGCGCTATGGATGTCATGCTGGTCAACTGCTCCTCTGACCCGGCCCCGGCAGCTGACTGTGCAGTGGTCTCAGTCACCCCTCTCTATGATTTCAACCAGGAATATCTGTCCGTACAGGTGCAGCTGCCCGGCGGTATCAGCACTGACATGGATCAGACCAGTTTTTCCGAGGCTGTGGCGGGGCTCAATACCGAAGCCTTCAGGCAGGCCGGAGGATACTTCAGCGAAGAGACTCCCGTAAATGACACAGACAAATATTTCCAGATAAGCTGGCCCCGGAAGGAGGCTGCCGGCGGCGAGGGGCTCGGTCCCTTTATCAACGCGGATTTTTACAATGATCAGATTTCCTACTTCAGCTGCGGCGTCGATATCGGATTTAATCCCTCGCTCTATTAAGGGTATTTAAGAAAAGACCACATACAAAAAGGGCAGTCCCGGGAGGCTGTCCTTTTTGTATGCTTTCTGATTCTGGTGTGTGTGTGATGTTCAGGAGCAGAACATAACTGCCGCCCCGATGCCATCCGGACGGCAGGAAACATTTTCCTTTTTATGCAGCTTCTGCGTCCGCCGGTTTCTCGTTCAGTGCGGCAGCCTTGTTGAAGAGAAAGATGCCGATGATGAACATGACCGTGATGCTGCCGACGCCCACGCTGGGGGAGCCGCTGACCTGCGTCATGACCGATACCAGCATGGTTCCCATGAAGCTGGCACCCTTGCCGCAGATATCATAAAGTCCGAAATACTCTCCCGACTGCTCGTTGGGGACGATCCTGGCGAAATAGGACCGGGACAGGGCCTGGATACCGCCCTGGAAGACACCGACCGCGACGGCCAGCACCCAGAACTGCCACTGGCTTTTCAGGAATATGGCAAAGACCGCAATACAGGTATAACCGATGATGCAGATGCGGATCAGCGACGCGGTATTATACTTTTTGGCAAGCTTTCCTACGATCAGCGCGCAGGGAAATGCCACAAACTGGGTCAGCAGCAGGGCCAGCAGCAGGCTGGTCGACTCCAGGCCCACGGATGTTCCATAGGATGTCGCCATGGCAATGATGGTGTAGACACCGTCTATATAGAAGAAGAAAGCCAGCAGGAAAAGAAAGACATTCTTCTCTTTTGTGACATTTTTCAGGGTATGGCCCAGACGCTTAAAGCTGCCGACGATGGCCATCCCCTCTCTCTTCTCCACATAATGAAGCTGTTTGTAGTTTTTAAGGACCGGCACGGTGAATACGACCCACCATACGGCAGTAATCACAAAGGCAAAGCCGAATGCCGTATTCTGGGAAATACCGATCTTGTCGTGCATGAGGACCAGCAGCAGACAGACGATGAAGGGCACAACACTGCCGATGTAGCCCCAGGCATAACCCGCGGAGCTGACCTCATCCGACCGCTCGTCACTTGTCACATCCACCAGCATGGAATCATAAAATACAAGAGAGGCGCTGTAGGCACTCTTGGCGATGATAAAGACGACCAGAAATGCAAGCCAGTATGTCAGAAGCCCCAGCAGACAGCAAAGTCCTGCGCCGACCAGGACAAAGGCCAGGAAGATCGGCTTTTTCAGTCCCTTATAGTCTGTGATGGTGCCCATGACCGGTCCCAGGAAGGCCACGATGATCGTGGAAATGGAAGCCGCGTAGCCCCAGTAGGCCAGGTAATTGACAGAAGAAACGCCGCCGGCCTTGGCCAGCGCGTTGAAATAGAGCGGCATGATAGTCGTGACCAGCAGGGTGAAGGCAGAATTGCCGACATCATACAGGATCCAGCTGCGCTCTTTTTTTGTTAATCGTCCTCTCATAAGTATCTCCCTGAAAAAAAATACAGAGCCTGTTCTGTTCGTCAGACCCTGTTTTTACTATAGCAAAAGAAAAAGCAGTCATGGGCAAGTCCGCCTAAAGTTATTGTAAAATCCTCATAAAAAATTCCCTCTTACCTGCTTTAATTGCAAATTCCATCCTTTCAGGTATAATGATAGAAGAAACACTGCGGCAGGGCCCGCCCCTTTGAAAGAGCCGGTCCTATTTACGGAGGATCCCAACTTGATCGTAAAATTTACCTGCCCCGACTGCGGGGCACCTATGGCTTATGATATCGCGCAGGGAAAGCTCGCCTGCGCCCACTGCGGCTGCTCCAGTGAGATCGGGCCTGACCCGGAAGAATGGCTGAATGCCGCGCCTGAACCCGCCCCTGCGGATACCGCCGGCTCCGGCCCCGAAGAAGCTGCCCCGGACCAGCCCCCGGTCTGCCCCAACTGCGGCAGCCCTCTGGAAATGGGACCCAAAACCTGCTCCTCCACCTGTCCTTACTGCGGATCCAGCCTGGCTATGGCCGGCCGTCTGGCCGGAGACATGCGGCCCGCAAAGATCCTTCCTTTTTCCATGGACCGGAAAAAGACGGAAGAGAGCTTTCTCAAATGGTGCCATAATGGCCGTTTTGCCCCTGCGGGCTTTGCATCCAAAAGCAATGTAAAGAAGATCCGTCCCCTCTATGTCCCCTACTGGCTCTATGATATGGATGCCAGGGTAGATGCCCGGGCCCAGGCTACAAACGTGCGGGTATACATCCAGGGCAGGACCGAGTTCACGGAGACTTCCTTTTACGATGTCAGCCGCAGCATGCAGCTGAGCTACCATGATGTTCCCTACGATGCCTCCGAGAAGATGGCGGACGACATCATGCAGAAGATCCAGCCCTATAACTGCGGCAGCATGAAAGACTTTCAGATTCCCTATCTGGCCGGCTTTGACGCAGACCAGCGGGATTATGAGGCGCCGGAACTTCTGCCCCTGGTAAAGCAGCAGGCCGCCGGCTACGCCGGTGACTATGTGCGCGGCACCATGAACGGCTACAGCGCTGTGCGCATCACGCACCAGGACATTTCCTGGGAGAATGTCAGCAGCAGCTATGTCTACCTGCCCCTCTGGTTCATATCCTACAAATATCAGGATAAAGACTATATTTTCGCTATGAACGGGCAGACAGGCAAGGTAGTTGGTGATCCGCCTGTGGCCAAAGGGAAAGTTGCCCTGTGGTTTGCCGGGATCTCCGCCATCATATTTGCGGTGCTTATGCTGATCGGAGGGCTGCTGTGATGAAGAAATCTACAAGAAAAGTTATTGCCGTTATCCTGATCCTGGCCATGTGCCTGGGGCTGGCTGCCGCCCTCTTCACTTCCAGCACGCCCGCCAGGGACCAGATAGACGGAGTCTACGACCAGGCGGACCTGCTTGACGACAGCCAGGAAAGGGCCCTGACACAGAGGCTGGAAAAGTATGCCGGCAAATATAAGTCCGACATAGCCATTGTAACGACAGATAACGCAGGCGGTTTGAGCTCTCAGGCTTATGCTGACCGGTATGCGGAAAATCTGGGCATGTCCATGCAGGAGGACGGCTATGCGGGCATCCTCTTCCTGATAGATATGGACAACCGCATGATCTATATGTCCACCAGCGGCCAGGCCATAGCTTACTACAGCGAGAGCCGGATAGACTCTGTCCTCGATAAATGCTACAGCCGGATCATAGACGAAGATTACCAGGGCACCTGCGATGCCTTCCTGGACGGCGTCTACCGCTACATGGGCATCTCCCCCCGCAGGGGCGGCCGCATGACCCTTTTCGGCATCATCCTGCGGCTGATCATCGCTCTGGCAGCCGGTGCCGGCATCACAGCCCTCATGGTGCACAGCAGCAAGGGAAGAGTTACCGCAGCGGCAGCTGACTATTTCGATGCCTCCGACTCGAAAATGCTGGCCAAAAACGACCGCTTCCTGAACCGCACTATCACACGCAGAGTGATAAGGGACAATGACGATGACCATGGCGGCGGCTTTGGCG
Source organism: uncultured Eubacteriales bacterium (assembly GCA_900317095.1). Taxonomy (GTDB): domain Bacteria; phylum Bacillota; class Clostridia; order Lachnospirales; family Lachnospiraceae; genus UBA2912. The sequence goes on from ONFL01000015.1 coordinate 4,081, forward strand.
GCGGAGGAGGCGGCGGCGGCTTCCACGTCAGCAGCGGAGGCGGCGCCCACGGGGGCGGAGGCAGAAGCTTCTGATCCCTGCCCGGCCATAAATCCCCTGCCGGCGGCAGAAAGCCGCTTAAAAAAAAGAGACACAAAGAGCCCGCAGAGCAGGCTGAAAAAGGCCTGCCCTGCGGGCTCTCACTGTCCTATCTGCTTCTGTGCAGCTGGCCGTTGATATAATGTCTGAATTTCTTTCTTTCCTGGGCGTACTCGCCAATGCCGCGGTAGACGACTTTAAATTTCTCAATGCCGTTCTTTGTCGGCAGGCAGCGGACAGACTCCCGCACAGCACCGAGCAGGAAATGCAGCAGGCTGCGGGGACCCTGGTAGAGCTCCCGGTTTATCAGGTTATTGCGGTAGAAATAATGGAACATGCGGATGCGGCCCGTGTCATTTTCCCGGCGCAGGGAAAGGGCGGACGCGTTGACCCGCTTGTGGATGACCTTGCTGCTGCCGGTAAGATAGGCCGGTCCGTAGTACTTGATCAGGCGGGAGGTGTACTCCGTATCATCGCCCCAGATAAAGTAGTCCTTGCAGGGCAGGCCGCAGCGGGCAATGGCATTTACCCGGATCAGCAGGGATACAAATGTGGCATTGGATATGCGGACGCAGCTGTTGTCCAGGCTGGTATACCAGTCCCGGTAGCCGTTGGGCGACGGCTTCATATCTATCTCCGGCACGTTCATGCTTTCGCCCTCCGGCCCGTAGACGCAGCTGGCCAGGAAGCTGACCTTCCGGCGCAGCCTGTGCCAGGTGCGGACCAGACCTTCCAGAGCATCCGGCTGGGGAATGGTGTCGTCATCCATGACCCAGGCCCAGTCGAATTCAGCCCTGCGGGCGCGGATATGGCGCAGACCTTCGTAGAAGCCGCCGGCTCCGCCCAGGTTCTCCTCCTCGGTGATGATCTCCAGCTCGGGCCGGGCACAGAAGCCCTTCTCGTCCAGATATTCCAGCGTGCCGTCGGTACTGGCATTGTTTATGAGTATGATCTTATCCGGCACAACGGTCTGATTCAGCAGGGCTGTCAGGCACTCACCCAGCAATTCTTTCCGGTTGTAGGTTACAACTACAGCGCAGACTCTGTCTTTTTTCATAGGAACCTCCATCTGTTCATCCCGGAAAAATATCACGGGAAAGTGCTTTATATTTCTTTATCTGCTTTTCCGCTGCCTACTCGCTGTCGGAATGCATATGTACCTTGTTAAGCAGGTCATTTTTAAGATCCCAGAGCTTCTGGGACAGGTCCACATAAGTCTCCTGGGGATTAACCAGGCGCTGACACTCCTCCCAGAGGGTTTCCTTTTCCTTCGCGCAGTAATCGCGGATCTCCATGACCGAGGGGGACGAATAGACACATTCCCCGTTCAGGAATACCGGAACCAGCAGCTCGCGGATACGGTAGCTGCCGCCCTTCAGGGTCGTCCGCTTCCAGGTGGCGTTGGGGTCAAAGAGGACCAGATCCTTATCCGGACCAAACTGCTCGTCCACCAGGGCCAGCAGGTCGCCGCGGATCTTGCCGGTCTCTTTGTCATACAGGCGCAGGATCTTCTTATTGCCGGGGTTGGTAACTTTCTCAAGATTCTCTGACACCTTGATCTTGGGGATCTCCCGCCCGTCCTTATCATAGATGCAGGCCAGCTTGTAGACGCCGCCGAAGGACGACCAGTCCTTGGATGTGATCAGGTTGGTGCCCACGCCCCAGGATGTGATCCTGGCTCCCTGGTTCATCAGGGAATTTATCAGATACTCGTCCAGGTCGCTGGACGCGGAGATCACGGCATCTTCAAAGCCTGCCTCATCCAGCATCCTGCGGGCCTTCTTTGTCAGATAGGCCAGGTCGCCGCTGTCCAGGCGGATGCCGTAAAGCCGGGTATGGATGCCCGCCGCGCGCATCTCCTTAAAAACGGTGATGGCATGCTCTACGCCCTCCAGGGCATTGTAGGTGTCGACCAGCAGCAGGCAGTTGTCCGGATAAAGCTTCGCGTATTCACGGAAGGCCTGCAGTTCGGACGGAAAACTCATGATCCAGCTGTGGGCATGGGTGCCCTTGACCGGAATGCCGAACATCTTGCCGGCCAGAACATTGCTGGTGCCGTTGCAGCCGGCGATGACCGCCGCCCGTGCTCCATAGATGCCCGCGTCCGGACCCTGGGCCCGCCGCAGTCCGAATTCCATGACGCCGGGGCCTGCCTCATGCACGACCCTGGCTGCCTTGGTGGCGATCAGGCTCTGATGATTTATGATATTGAGCAGGGCTGCCTCCACCAGCTGCGCCTCTATGATCGGCGCATCAACCTTGACCAGGGGCTCCCGGGGAAATATGATGGTTCCTTCCGGGATGGCATATATGCTTCCGGTAAACTTAAAACCACGCAGATAATCCAGAAAGTCGTCCTGGAAAAAACCCGTGCTCTTCAGATAATCTATATCCTCATCGGAAAAATGCAGATTCCGGATATAATCTATCGCCTGCTCCAGTCCGCAGCAGACCGCATAGCCGCCGTCGCAGGGATTCTTCCTGTAGAAAAGATCGAAAATGACCCTCTCCGTAGATCCGGTCTTGAAATAGCCCTGCATCATCGTGATCTCATAAAGATCCGTCAGCAGGCTGAGATTGTCATAGTTCATTGGATTTCACCCTCCTGCGGCAGCCGCCCAGCTGCCTGATAAAACACAGCCGCGGGGCGGAATATATCCCGTCCCGCGGTCTTATGCACTGCTCTAAGCGTGGCGGCGCTTTGTCATATCCACGGCCGCCTGAAGATTCTTTCTGGAAGCGATCAGCACCTCCGGAAGCGTCCCGCTGTAGGCCGGAGCCTGCGGACATACTGCCCACCGAAACGGATCATTTATTTCATAGATATAATCGCTCAGATCCTCCGGAAGATCCAGCCTGCCGGTACTGTTGCCCACGACTGTGTGGGCGGCAGTGAGAAAATAACGGATAATGCTTCTTCTGTTATCTTCGTCTGTTACGGCTTCAGCCAGCCTTCCCAGATACTTTCTGAAAGTCTCCTCCCTGAACAGGGCCAGACTTCTTCCGTACCACTTTGTCAGGGCATACCGCTTCCCCGGGTCCAGGCGGATATACAAGCCGCCGGAATCCCTTTCAGCCATTACCATAATATACCATACCCCCTTGTGCGGATTACTGACGCTGCCGCAGAGCCAGCGGGAAACCGGGCGCGTTCCCATGGCGCGCCCTTTTCGCTTTCTTAACCTCTTAAATACCCTCTCGCCTGCGCATGGCAGGACTTCTTCCTTCCAAAGCACCAACAGCTCTGCTTCCCTTCAGGGCTTTTGGCGTTCATATGTTTATTATAAAACCGGATTGGTTCAAGTTCAACAATAGTTATCTTATTAACAGAAGCTATTCGCCCAGATGAAAACCCATCCTTACATGGCGGGAGCGTTTTGCGAAATATGCCTGCGCGCCTTCCGAACCTGCCGCTGCCAGGTCCCCTGCCGTAATGATCTGTCCGGCCTGCTCCTCCATCTGCGAACGCATGATGCTTTTACTGCAGGTGCTCTCAAAGAAGTTGCGGACAAAACGGGCGTTCGAGAAATCGGAGGACCGGATCATCTCGTCCGTCAGGCTGCCGAAGCAGGAGCTCAGCGCTTCCTCCAGACCGGGGCCGGCGCTGAAACCGGCGCTGCGCATCATATCCAGGAAGACCTCTGCCATCTGCCTGCGGTCCAGATCCGGAAAATCCAGGCGGCCGGCAATGCAGGCTGCCAGAGAGGGATCCGCACCGGAAAGAGCCTCAAAATCCTCCCGGGAGCATTCCAGGATCACGCACATCCGTCCCTGCATGCTGTGCATCTGGGCTATGAGGGTGCCGAGCGCGCCGGCGGCCTCCCGGTCCATCAGTCTGCGGGCATCTCCTATATAAAGGACAGAGTCCCTGGCATCCATGCACATATTGAACATGCGGGTCACAGCCCGCCAGCCTCCCTCGCCCACTATGTCATCGGCAATGATCTCAAAAAACCAGCCCCGGGAAAGGATGCCGCAAAGGCGGAATATCCTGGCAAGGATACGGCCGGTCCGGGACCTTCCGGTTCCCTGCCGTCCGGTAAAACAGAAATTGAGAAAACCATCACGGCCCTTCTCCTGCAGATCCTCCAGCAGCTCTTCCGACTGGGTGCGGACAAAGACGGGCTCGATCAGATCCAGAAGCTCCTCCTTCGTCATGGAGAAAAGCCGCTCCTCCTCTACAAAGCCGGGCAGATCACCGGGACTGATAAGAACCGGGGGATCCTCTTCATCACTATCGTCATCCTCCTGCGTCTCAGCAGCAGCTGCCCCGATGCCCGCGGGCTCTGCGCCATCCTCCTCTCCGGGGCCGTCCGCCGGCAGGGCTTCGTCC
>ONFL01000053.1 GCA_900317095.1 uncultured Eubacteriales bacterium
ATATTTCTTCATCAGAATATTCGGAGCCAGGCTGTCGATATTGACCCACTTCAGGCGCGGCTTATAGACCGAGATCAGATCATAAGCGGTCTTGCGGTTCGGATCTGCTGCTTTCTGCAGCGTTACCTTCGCCTTCGGCAGAAGCAGTTCCCCAAGTCTGCCCGTATTTTTTACATGAACGATTTCCGGCCTGCCGTCGATCAGCACTTCTGCCGTGAACCGGTTGATCCTCCGGACAAAAACTGCGGGAATGGTGTTCTCATAGATAAGTTCTGCTGTCTGCCGTGCCATAAAAGTCCTCGCTCATACTGCCATGTTCTCACCACCCTGTGCCTGCCCGCAGGCAGTAAATATACAGCAGAGTAGCAAGGCCGCTGCCATGATCCATCCGGTAAAAGTAATATGCCTGCGAACCATCATACGTTCAGTTCCTTCTGATCAGCATCACTGTAAAGATCAGCATGCTCAAGGCTTCTGACCTATAATGGGCCCTTTGTCAAGACCAATTACGAAAGAATTATCGTGAATATTGCGAGTTCTGTCTAGTGATTAAGCTCCTCGCTCAGACCGCCTTAGGCAGTAGAGACAATCCATTGGAAGATGCATTGAAGCAGCTGTTGTATACGTCCCTCGGCTTTTGGTTATCAAGTGCAGCGTGCGGACGAACATTATTATACTGCTCAATATACCTTGCTATCGCCCGCCGCAGGTCTTTCGGGCTGGCGTATTCATTCGGATAGATCTCTTCAACCTTATATCTTATCATGTTCACAATTAATTGCATCATCTGTGGTCCAACTTTACGGTACCATTATAGCGGTTGGCGGTGACCCTGCCCCAGACCTGATCCTGCACGATCAGTTCACACAGAGAAAGGATAAAATCCGCCTTCAGATCGATCGGATTGTCCTCTGCTGAGAATTGTCAAGTGTGTTTGTCACCTTTTTTGAAGAAATTTCAGCCGCCTGAACAGGCAGATCATTCCGCCTGCTTTGCCGCGGCAATCTTACCATATCCATTCCATGCGAATACAGGCGTTTCTGCTTCGTCGTCAAGCACCTGTTCCACGTCGCAAATATACAGATAATGATCGCCCACCTCATGGTATTCCTTCAGTGCACACTGAATTGACACACAGAAATGCTGAGGGATCTGAATATCACTGCCGGGAAATTCCTGCATTTCAATGCCAAGCTTTGCAATCTTGTCTGTATCCCGGCCGGTAGACATACCGCAGCCCATAACTTTGTCTTTGATCACCTCACTCGGAATGGTCAGAATTACCTTCTTATTATTTCTTCATGAGTCCTGCGCCGGCGTTCCACGCCTGCCCGACCTTTTCGCCGGTCACATAGTATCCATGCTGGAACTGGTCAAACATGATCGCATTCAGCTTCAAAGGATCAACTGATCCTGTACAATAAAAGTTGGCATCCTATCCTCAAGGGTTTCATATATAATGAAGAGGAATTCGGAACGGGCTTTGACAGAACATTTACCCTTTGCGCAGAAAGCGGCATTGAGTACAGGTACAGAGAAGATGAGTTTGGATTTACATTTACTTTCATGAGAAATCCTGCATTCCTGAATGATAAGATAAATGACAGGATAAATGACTAGATAAATGACAAGATAAATGATAATACAGCTTCATTAGATGAAAAAATCCTCAGGCTTATTGACGAGAATAAATATATTACCGCAGCGGAAATAGCCGAAATTACCGGTAAGTCAGCAACTACTGTATACCGGCATATCACTGCCTTAACCGGTGTTGGAAAAATAAAAAGGGTAGGTTCGAGAAAAAGCGGTTACTGGAAGACTGTTCGTTGAGAAAAAAGCAGCGATGCTGAAGGCGCTGGCAAAATCAATATCATAGCAGGAAAAAAGTTTTCTCCGAAGGGGTCTGCACAGCGCTCATGATGACGTCGGGCGGATCCCTTTTTACATACCTGAGTATGCAAGATGAGCTGCCGGCGGCAGGTCATCTCTGTTCTGATATAGTTAACGGGTTGAATTTGTCTTATGAATCAACCTTTATATCGAATTGCTGCAGAAGACGCCGGAATGTATCCTGTCCGTCCAGGCAGGTGCTGATGAGATAACCCTTTTCGTTCTCCCATTCCGACAGTCCACGGTAGTAAAACGCCTTCTTTGCATCTTCAATGATGAAAGGAACGATATTATGATGAAGGCACTCCTTGAGAGCAATCAGCCGGCCTACTCTGCCGTTCCCGTCCTGAAAAGGATGGATGTGTTCAAAGTCAGAATGGAAGGCAATGATATCCTCTATTGTTACAGATTGCTTTTCATTATATTCGCGAAGCAGCGCAGCGATGCGTGCCGGGACTTCTGAAGGACGTGCGGTCTTTCGCCCGCCGACAACATTTCCGCGGCGTTTATAATCACCGACGGCAAACCAGGGAAGTCCCGCATCCTTTGTATCGTGTTTCAGGATGTAGTGCAGATGTTTGATGATTTCTTCCGTCAGTTTTTCTTCGGCTGTGTCTATTACATAATCAATCGCCCGAAAGTGATGTACTGTTTCCAGGATGTCATCTACCGGCACGCCGCCGCCGGCATCTATCGTATTTGTTTCAAAGATCAGGCGGGTCTGTTCCTCGGACAGCCGGCTTCCTTCCATGTGATTTGAGTTATATGTCATGCGGACCTGAAGTTCATGGTAGAGACCGCCGGAAATCTTCGCATCTTTTTCGTCACGCAGCTGCTGAAGGATCGGATTATCGGAAACGACCCGGTACAACAGTGACGGATCGCAGGAAAGGTAATCTGCGATTTTCTGCAATGTATTTTGAGAGAGCTTTTCTCCCTTTCCGATTCGGGCTATTGTTCTGGAGGAAATCCCAAGTTCCCGCCCAAGGGCAGTTCTGGAAATTCCTTTCCCGGCTAACTGTTTTTCCAGTCCGTCATAATCATACATACTCACCACTCCTTTGAACGCTTTACTTTATTTTATGTTATAATCAAAAAAAGGTAAAGCAAAATGGTGCTGCTTCGGCAGGAAAAGTAAAGGTGGTACAGCCCTGCGGGTTCTCCTAAGCGGAAGGCCGGGGGGCGAATCCCCCCAGGAACATAGAATAAAATATTCTCTTTATTCCAGGTTCAATCCGCTGACCCAGCTTTGAATGTCTTCCTCAGAAGTGTCTCTGCTGAAGCGTTTGCCGTCCAGCCATGTACCGCCGCCGGCTAATGACTCCAAATCCTTTCCGGTCTGACCGATGTCGGAGCTGCCGCTTGTGCAGAAGGGAATCACAGTTCTCCGCTGTTTTGGAAATTGCCGGCCGGACGCTCTTGTCATTCTGTTCAACCGCGGCGCGGCTTTTATCGTTGTTATAGTCCAGATCCTCGTCTGTATAAGGATCTTCCGGAACAATCTCGAACAGATCACCTCCTCTATTGATTCCGGCGGGATATCGGAAAAAAGCTTCAGCAGATTCTTCTCGATTCCAAGTGCCAAAGCAATCTTGCATAGAGACAGGAGCGATATATCCCCTGTAGATTCAAAGCGCTTTATGGAGCCAAGGCTTACTCCGGAAATCTCAGCCAGACTTACCGAGCTGAATTGTAATCCCAGGCTGGATGAGTTGTAATCCTGGACGGCAGATGCCGACGGTGATTTGAACAGCTGCTTCTGAGATTCCGAGAACTGTTATTATTCGTCTCCATTTTCTTTACCAATGCGCTTTTGGGGATAAAACAGGTTATAATGGTTCAAACGGTTAAACAAACGAGGCGGTTTATGAAAAATAAGGGAGGACACGACAATGACCATTTTAGAAGCAATAGAGCAGAGACATTCCGTAAGACAGTATAAAGAAAAGCCCATCGAGGCAGAGCTGGTCACGAAACTGAATACAGAGATCGAGGCCATCAACAAAGAAAGCGGCCTGCATATTCAGATGTTCCTGAATGAGCCGGAAGCTTTCCAGGCCAATAAAACCAGCTACGGCCAGTTCTCCGGCTGCCGCAACTATTTTGCCATAGTCGGAAAGAAAGGCATGGATGAAGAGGTCGGCTATTACGGGCAGAAGCTGGTCCTTTTCGCGCAGCAGCTGGGCCTCAACACCTGCTGGGTAGCAATGACCTATAAGAAGGGCAAAGTCACGCCGCAGATCGGAGGCGGGGAAAAATTATATATCGTGATCGCCCTGGGATACGGACAGACACAGGGTGAGAGCCATAAGCTGAAGGACGTGTCAGCCGTAAGCGATCTGGCAGCTGACGCGCCGGAATGGTACCGGAACGGGATCCGGGCTGCCCTTCTGGCGCCGACGGCAATAAACCAGCAGAAGTTCAGATTCACCCGCAGCGGAACAAATGTCAGTGTAAAAGCCGGAATGGGCTTCTATACAAAAATAGATCTGGGCATCGTGAAATATAACTTTGAAATAGGCGCCGGCAAGGAAAACTTCTCCTGGGCGTAAAGATCTGGTCTGGGAATTTCCTTTAAAGGCAATCACGCATACGTAAAGGTCCGGGAATGAGCGGAACCTGCTTCGAGAATGTCAGAATTCTGGAATTTATCTTATCAAATGGGTGAAAATGACAAGATAAATGATAACACAGTCACAGTTGACTTCACCTCCTCCCCCCCCCCGGCGGCCGGCAGCCGGCGGTCTGACAGCCTGAAGCCCTGGCGGCCCGGCGGCCCTCCGGCCGCCTTAGAGAACCGCCGCTATCACAGCCAGGGCTATGGATAACTGAACCGCGTAGTTGACAAAGCCGTACTTAAGATACTGACCCGCGCCCCAGGATACCTTTTCCCCTCCTTCCTCTTCAATCTCAGCAGCGTTGACCTTACCGTAAAGAATGAATCCGGCTGTGGCGGACCACATGAAGAGGCTGCTGCCCGCGCAGATCGCGGCGGCATATGCGACGGCGATCCAGTCCGACTGTGCTCCCAGCGGGCCTCTGCAGATTTCCACGATAACGGGCATCATTGCAGCTGCTGCAGGACCGGCGCTGAATACGCCTGCGACGACAGAAGTGATGATCATGATCGCCATTACCAGCAGCCTGGGGTCATGAATATTTGTCTGCAGGTAAGCTGCCACAAGATTCAGAAGCCCTGTCTGGCTGATGACCTGGGCAAAGAACAGAAAGGAGGCGATCGTAAGCACTGACTTCAGATCCATCAGCTGAACGACTTTTATTTTCTTTATGGAACAGATCACCATGGCTGCAGCGTATCCCAGGACCGCAATGACCTCCGGGGGGACGACCTGCTGGGGGACAAAGCTCCAGGCCAGGAACATGGCGGCGAATATAAGCGCCAGCCATCTCAGAACGTCAAATCTGATCTCAATATTTTTGTACTGGCTTTTGAGATTGCTCACCGCAAGGCTGCGGACAGCTCCGTCATCCTGCTCCTTTTTCACCTGCAGGCCCCACACGGCGATCAGCACGACGGAAGTAAGGGCAAACAGTGGAAAGGCGTGTGTAAGATAGCTTACGAAGCTGGTGATCCCGGATGTCATGATCACAATGGCCGGGAAGTCGCCGATCGGGGACGCGGCGCCTCCGGTATTTGAGAGTACGAGAATTGCGGCAAAAAAGATGCATACATACCTGCGGTCCACTTCCAGGGTCTTCAGCAGGACAAATATCACAGGAAGGATCATCATCACTGCCGTGATGTTATTCAGGCAGGAAGAAATGAGGAACATCATCCCGCCGAACATGGCCAGGCATAAGCGCTTCTGTCCCTTTGACAGCTGGGCGATCTTTATGGCCAGAAGCTGCATGATGCCCATCTGCGCTATAAGGTTTGTAAAGAGCTCCATGGATATCAGGATCACCAGAACGTCATAAGAATAGTTCCCCATAACACTTTTGACAGGAATATCAAAGCAAAGAGCCAGAATAGTGCCGGCCATGAACATGGCAGCGATCAGGATCAGAGAAGCACTGTTTCTGATACCGGCGGGGAGTGTGAATTTTCTGCTTTCGGGTCTGGCACTCTGAATTACGTTTGTCTTAGCGGCGATTGTACTGCTCATAATCTGCTCCTCCATTTCGTAGTGAATCTCTGCTGGTTCATCTCCAGCCATCCATCGTATCTGGCGGCATTTTCAAGCTCCTTATAAGGGACAAAGACCTTTTTGCCCAGGAAGCCGCTGTAATGCTCTGCCATCCTGTATGTATCGGGCAGAACCATGGGTCTATTGCCCGCGGCATATCCGCATATCACCATCAGACCGTTTCCGGGAAAGAAGGACTGCGGAAAATAGGGCTCTTCCAGTACAGTAGTCCTCATGCCGCGGGGAAGGTTGCTGCGCAGACGCTGCTTTGCTTCTTCCTCAAGATCACAGGGAACCGCAATGATGGCCTCTTCCTGACCGGATATCCTGGCCAGCTCCTCTATCAGGGCAATCTCCGGAGTCAGAAACATGTACCTGCTCTTGCCGAAGCTGTGAAGCCACTGCGCGATCCGGGGGATCTGGTCAGCTATATTTTCATCCGGCAGGGGCATGCTTTCCCCCGCCTTCAGCCTTACATCGGCACTGCCGCAGACCCTGGCCAGGTTCACATTCGTTTCAAACAGGCCTATTTCTCTAGCTGTTTTCTGCAGATCCATTTTCGTGCACCCTCTTCCTTTCTGTCATATAAGCAATCATCCTGGAGATCACAGCAATTTCATCGGGCGAAGTGCTGAGAATGTCAACAAAGCGTTCTCCTGCCTCACCGTAGAGCCCTGTGTAAAGGCTCTGCATATCATCGCCCAGCACGGGAACGGGAAATTTAGCAAAATTCATGTTCATATTCTTAAACCTCCTTCAGGGCATTGATCAGCTGGACAGCAAGGATCTGGATCTCGGGCGGCGCTCCGCTGATGACAGCCGCAGCTGCGGCAGCGGTATCTTCATCCCCGAAAATATCTCTCATGAGGCCCCAGTCCTGCTCGTCGTACTCGATACGCACCAGTTCTCTCCGGTCATGAGGCGGGAGGGGACGGACGGGGCTTTTGGGTTCCTTTATCAGATGAAGTCTGCTGTTCTGTTCTTCCTCTATGCTTTTATTGGCGAAAATCTTCATGTCTGTTTCCTCCTTTATATACATTTGTATAATGATGCATATGTTAAAAGCCTGCCTCCCGGAGAAAGGGACTCCTCTCCTCAGGCCGCTTCATGGTCTTTGCTTTCTTCGCGGAGCCCGTTCCTGAGCCGGATGACCATCTGGCATCTGTCAACAACATCCTGGTCATGGGAAATGTATAAGATGCCGGCACCTATTTCCCTGGCGTGCTCTTCTATGTTCGATAAAACGTAATCCGCGGCCCGGGAATCCAGGTTTGCTGTGATCTCATCAAAGACATAGAGCCTGGGATGGTGCAGGAAAGCCCGGGCCAGGGCGAGACGCTGCTTCATGCCTCCGGAGAGCTCTTCTGCCTTCTCACCGATAACGAACTGCAGCGCTTCTGCGGGATCCTTGCGGATGACTGCCGCGCCGTGATCATCGCCGACAAGACGTACACAGCGCAGAGCGTGGATCAGCTCCTGGTCGCTTACATCTCTGTCCAGTCCGTAGATCAGATTCTCCCGGACTGTACCGGCAATGAAGAAGGAAACCTGCGGCGAATAGTAAAGCAGGTCCGTGAGCTCCTTCTGAGAGCAGCTTTCCTGGTCACGGCCAAACAATGTCACCTTTCCCTGCCTGTGCGGGTAGTACCTGTTCAGGCAGCGGATCAGGCTGCTTTTGCCGCAGCCGTTCGCCCCCTGCAGAGCGACAATCTTATCGGCCGGGATCGTGATGCTGTCATACCAGGCCAGATCTGCATCCTTCTCAGGATTTGTTACAATTACATCTTCCACATGGATCTCGCTGCCGCTGATGGCCTCGCCTGATGACTGAATGCTGAATATATCATCACACGGAGCCGCCGCGACTTCTATCAGGGCTCTGGCTTTAATAAGCGACGACGCTGTTTCATCCATGAAACGATAGACTTCATCTATGGGTTTTATCAGCTGCTGGAACAGCAGGCATACCGTAATGACAGAGCCGGCGGACATTCTTCCTTTTGCAATAAGCGTGATGGAAACAGTGAGAATGATCACTTGGAAAGAGATCTTGCAAAGCTGCTTGAGGCAGTCGAAAACGCCCATGCAGCGATGGTGCTTTTTTTCTGTACGGCTGATGTTCAGAATACCGGGGACAAGCCGCTTTCTCTCGTAGCTCTCCGCATGCATGCCTCTGATCATCTCCAGATTAGCTATAGACTGACAGATCTGCCCGTCCAGGGCATTCTTCTGACTGACAATGTTCTCTCTGACCCCATTCTGCGAGCGGATCTGGAAGGCGGAAATCGTGACGGTAAGAGCCAGGTACAGAAGTATGATCCCGGCCATGATCCCCGGCGCATTGAAAAAGACCTGAAAAAGCGTGCATACCGCTGTGAGCACGGTGGCAAAGACATCATTGCACATAATCTTGATCAGCTGGCTGAAGCCTGCCACGCCCTGATTCAGCTGGGCTGTTTTTTCGCCGCTCAGGCAGCCGGAATAATAGGAAAGGGGCATCTTCAGGAGTTTCTCTATGCTGCGCTCCCTGACCTGTGCCTCGTGCGCAGCAATGATACAGTCAAGGAGAACCCTGCGCACGATCGTTATACATTCGGAGGCAAGGTAAATAAGACCAAAGGCCGCAATGGCTGACAGGCCCTGCGCGATCGTGCGGATGCTGCCATTGGAGATGCTCGTATACAGCGCGCCCAGCCTGACCGGCCAGACAGATGCCAGCAGTGAGCCGATAAACGCCATCGCGATGACGCCGAGGCACCTGCTTTTCGTCTGCCTGCTCATGATGGAAAGATATTTTTTCATGGCCATTTCCCCTTTCGCAGTGATCTTGTTTAATGTGTAACCACAGTATAAACTCCCGCCGGCCGCCTGCCTTTTCCAATCCGTAAATAAAGTCGGCCCGGCACTAAAAGTATTGTATGCTATGGAATTGCCTTTAAAGGAAAGCGCGCGTGCATCTGGTTATCAATGTGTATCCACAGATACTGACACATCCCCCCAAAAAAGGTATACTTAACGCAGAACAATTGATTGGAGCAGAGATATGATAAAATCCGGAGAACCATTTTCTATTGTACAGGAGAACCCGCCGATACCGGGCTGCACCATATCCGGAAAGCTGATGGAAAATGTTACCTGCTTTTCTCTGGCAGCAGGAACGGACATCAGCGCGGAAAGTTATCCGATCCGGATCCTGCAGTACAATCTGGGCGGTAGCACCAGGCTGGAATTCAGGACATCAGAAGAAGGGGCTGCCGATGTATGTGCGGGAGAGATCATCCTCAAGCCCGCCGGGGCAGATATCGGCGTCAGGGCGGCGCAGGACAGCGTGTATCTGGAGATTGCGCTGGGAAAGGACAGCAAAATGAACGAGATCATCAAAGCAGGAGAAGTTTTCAGCCTGAAGGAACTGGTACCCTTTCAGGAGGGGAAAATCGTGAACATGGACATAGCGTCCAATGAGACCATGAAGTTCGTAATCATGGCATTCGACGAAGGAACCGGCCTGTCCGAGCACGCGGCACCGGGAGACGCGATCGTCTTCGCCCTAGACGGCGAAGCGGTCATCGGCTACGAAGGACGGGAATATCCCTTAAAAGCCGGCCAGCAGTTCAGGTTCGCCAGGGGCGGTCTGCACAGCGTAAAGGCAAACGGCAGGTTCAAGATGGCACTGCTGCTTGTTCTGAAATAAGGAGGTAATGCAAATGGGAAAGAAAATCACAGACCATGTAACATGGGTAGGCAAGATCGACTGGGAACTGAAACGTTTTCATGGAGATGAATTTTCCACAGACAGAGGCTCGAGCTATAATTCCTATCTGATCCGGGACCAGAAGACGGCCCTGCTCGATACGGTCTGGCAGCCCTATGACGCGGAATTTGTCGCAAGGCTGAAGGAAGAGATCGATCTTAAGGATATAGATTATATCGTCATGAACCATAACGAGATCGATCACAGCGGCTCACTGCCGGAGCTGATGCGGGAGATCCCGGATACCCCCATCTACTGCACAAAAAAGGGCGAAGCGATCATCCGCGGCCACTATCATAAAGACTGGAACTTTGTAAATGTGAAGACCGGCGACACCCTGCCCCTGGGCGAGACCACGCTGACCTTCGTGGAGGCACCCATGCTGCACTGGCCGGACACCATGTTCACATATATGTCCGGCGACAACATCCTTTTCTCCAACGACGGATTCGGCCAGCATTTCGCAACAGAAAGCCTGTATAACGATACCGTGAACCAGGAGGACCTCTATTATGAGGCAGAAAAGTATTACGCCAATATCCTGAACCTCTACAGCCCCATGGTAACAAGAAAGATCAAAGAGATCCTGGCGCTGAACCTGCCTCTGGCCATGATCGCGCCCAGTCACGGCGTCATCTGGAAAAATGACCCTGCCCAGATCGTCAATAAATATCTGGAATGGGCGGACGCTTATCAGGAGGATCAGATCACGATCGTTTACGACACCATGTGGAATTCGACCCGCACCATGGCGGAATCCATCGGGCTGGGCATCCAGAAGGCAGATCCCGCGGTTAAGGTCAGACTGATGAATGCGGCCAAGGACGACAAGAATGATATCATGACAGAAATATTCCGCTCCAAGGCAGTTCTCGTCGGCTCCCCGACCATAAACTACGGTTTCACCTACGCCATCGGCGGCCTGCTTGAAATGGCCAAAGGGCTGAAGTTCAAGAAGAAGAAAGCGGCTGCATTCGGCAGCTACGGCTGGAGCGGCGATGCGCCGAAGCAGCTCACGGAAAAGCTTAAAGAATGCGGATTTGAAATTGCCTGCGACCCGCTGAGAGCCATGTGGGTGCCTGACCAGGATGTTATAGAAGAATGCCGCGCTTACGGCGAAAACTTTGTCCCTGCCATCGCAGCTAAGGCGGAATAAAGCAGAACGGCCGTGATGGTCTTCAGAGGCAGTTTCCTTTATAGGAAATCACGTATCAGCCCCCTTTATCCGGGATTTTTCTCCTGCATAAAGGGGGCTTTTTACAGCGTCCTTAAGGAGATTCGCTTTATATCTGCATTGATTTGTGTTTTTGACATTAATCGCAAATATTATTCTATTTTTTTTGACATTTTACATGTTTATAAATTGTGTTTTTGACATCAGTGTGATAATATCTACCTGGGAGGATATGTATGGAGCTAAAAAGAAGAATTACAGAAGACATTATCCGCTGGTATAAGAATGAAACCAAGGCGCTCCTGATCAGGGGAGCTCGGCAGGTTGGAAAAACTTACAGTATAAGAACTGCCCTTAACCAGATGAATTTGAATTACGTGGAAATTAATCTGATTGAAACACCCGATGCTGTCCGTGCGCTGGAGAGTTTTTCAACAGTAGATGAATTGATCATGATGCTTTCAACATTTACCAATGAACCTATTGTAAAAGGGAAAACTGTCATATTTATTGATGAAGTTCAAAGATATAAGGATATGGTCAGCAGAATAAAATTTCTTGTGGATGAAGGCAGTTTTCGTTATATCATGAGCGGTTCTTTATTAGGAGTCGAAATTACAAATCTTGATTCGGCACCGGTTGGATACCTGAAGATACTTGACATGTACCCCCTGGATTTTGAAGAATTTCTGCAGGTTACAAATATTTCTTCTGAGATACTGAACAATCTGAAAGAATGCCTCCATGCGAGAAGACCCGTCAACTCCATTATCAATGAAAAGATGCTTTCGCTTTTCAATCAATATCTCGTGGTCGGAGGTATGCCGGAGGCAGTTGTCCAGTTTGCAGCTGCGCATAACCTGAACAATGTTATGGCAGTACATAAAGATATTATTAATCTATATAAGCTGGATTTTACTCAGTATGAGGCAGCGGATAAACGGCTGATCATCAGTAATATTTATGAACTGATCCCGGCAGAACTGCTGAAACAGAATCGGAGATTTATCGTTACAGATTTGAAAAAGGGACTGCATTTTGAACGGGTTCAAAGT
The DNA here is from genome assembly GCA_900317095.1 of uncultured Eubacteriales bacterium. Lineage (GTDB taxonomy): Bacteria > Bacillota > Clostridia > Lachnospirales > Lachnospiraceae > UBA2912. Next base: position 12,022 of record ONFL01000053.1, read on the forward strand.
TCATTCCTTTGGCTTGAAAAAGCCGGTGTAGTGATAAGCGTATATAATGCTACAGAACCCAGAATCCCTTTGAAACTGAATGAGAAGCAAAGCCTGTTTAAACTGTATCTTTCGGATGTAGGACTATTGACATCCATATATGGCATGAATACAAAGCGAATGATCTTAAGCAAAGCCTCAAATCTAAATGCCGGGGGAATTTACGAAAATGCCGTATGCGCAGAACTGGCAGAAAAAGGATTTCGAATGTATTATTATAATTCAAACCGTCTGGGCGAACTTGATTTTATCATTGAATATGATGGAAGAGCCTGTCCGATTGAAGTCAAAAGCGGAAAAGATTTTAAGACCCATTCCGCACTTAATCATGTTGTAAACAATCCAGAGTATGCAGCTGCCGAGGCTTTTGTTTTTGCGAACTGCAATATAGAGCGCAGAGGTAAGATCACCTATTTACCTGTGTATATGGCAGCGTTCCTTCAAAACCAGATAGAAAATGTTCAGATTGACATAATTGATTTTGTTAATTAACAAATAACAGCCCATGGAGAAATGAACACATGAAGAAAAAGATTTTTACGGCAGGAACCCTGGCAGCCATCCTGACACTGTGCCTTGCTGGATGCGGCGGATCCCGGGCGGACAGCAAGTACTCCGCAGACATTACCGTCTTTGCGGCTAAGAGCCTGAACGGCGTCATGGAGGAGCTCATCACCAAATACAATGAACAGCAGCCGGATGTGAAGATCACAGGCAGCTATGACAGCTCAGGCACCCTCATGACCCAGATCGAGCAGGGCGCTCCCTGCGATATTTTCTTCAGCGCGGCACAGAAGCAGATGGACCAGCTGGCTGGTGAAGATCTCATCGAAACGGACACGCGGGCGGACATCGTCAACAACCAGGTCTGCGTCGTCACTTACAAGGGCAGCGGCACGAAGGTCACCGGCCTTGCCAATATTGCTGACGCTGGTTCTATCGCCCTTGCCGACGGCACTGTCCCGGTTGGAAAATATACCCGTGAGGCGCTGGTAAAGTCCGGTCTGATCGAGGGCACGGATGACAACTCCAAGATTACCACCCAGCAGATCTCGGAAGCCCTGGGCGGCGTCACCATCAACGAATGCGCCAATGTCGGCGCGGTCACGGCAGCAGTCTCCACCGGTGCCAATGAAGTCGGCACAGTCTATGTCTCCGATATCCATGGTCTGGAGGACAAGCTGGATATCCTGGAGAAGGTTTCTTATGATCTCACCGGAAATGTTATTTATCCGGCAGCTGTCGTCAAGAACGCAGATGCTTCAGAGCAGCAGAAAGCCGCAGCCGCTGATTTTGTAAAGTTCCTGACCAGCGACGACGCCAAGGCCATCTTTGAAGCATACGGATTTGACACAAACTTATGATAAGGCAGTCTTAAAAGAAGGCTCTGCGTCACATGATAAAAGCAGAAGGGAGGGGAAGCATGCAGGCTTTTATAGACTTTGCAGAAAGTGCGGACTGGCGGCCGCTCTTCATTTCCTTAAAGACGGGCGCCGCAGCGACGGTCATTTCTTTCTTTCTGGGACTGTGGACAGCCCGGCAGGCCGTAAAAGCCGGGCCAAAGGCCAGGGCATTTCTGGACGGGATCCTCACCCTGCCCCTGGTCCTGCCGCCCACGGTAGCCGGCTTCCTGCTGCTGCTCATTTTCAGTCCCCTGCGGCCCTTCGGGGGATTTCTGATGAGCCGCAATATCCGGGTCATACAGACCTGGACCGGCTGCGTCATAGCCGCGACGGTCATCGCATTCCCGCTTATGTACAGGAATGCCCGGGCCGCCTTTGAACAGATAGATGTGAACCTGATCTACGCCGCGCGGACCCTGGGCATGTCGGAAACGCGCATTTTCTGGAGGGTGATCCTGCCGGCGGCAGGACCGGGCGTCATATCCGGCACCGTGCTGACATTTGCCAGGGCGCTGGGAGAATACGGGGCCACATCCATGCTGGCGGGCAACATCCCCGGCAGGACGCAGACCATTTCCCAGAAGATCGCCATGGTCATGCAGGACGGCGACTACACGACGGCAGGCATCTGGACGGCGATCGTGATGATCCTGGCTTTCGTGATCCTGCTGGTGCTCAACATCGTCCTCAGCCGCCGGACCAGGAAACCGCCCAGATACTGATATTTTTCTAACTGCCCAGATACTGATATTTTTCTAGTGAGCGGCACAAACCCTGCAGGTCCCTGTCTCTGCTGGTTGAAAATGAAAGGAGGATTATATGGCTCTGGAAGTGAATATTGAAAAAAAGCTGGATGGCTTCACGCTGCGGGCAGATTTTACCGTGGACCGGGAGCCTTTCGCCCTCCTGGGGGCTTCGGGTTCGGGCAAGAGCATGACCCTCAAGTGCATAGCCGGAATTGAAAAGCCCGACCGGGGCACCATCATTCTCGACGGCCGGGTGCTCTTTGACTCGGAAAAGGGCATAAACCTGCGCCCGCAGGCCCGCCGTGTGGGATACATGTTCCAGGATTATGCCCTCTTCCCCAACATGACCGTACTGGAAAATGTCCTGACCGGCATGCGCTGTAAAGAAAGCCGGGACCTTGCCAGGCGCGGCAGGCAGGGCCGGGACATGGGCCGCAGCGGCAGCCGGACGCGCAGATCCCGCAGACCGGGCCGGGAGGAAGCCCTGCCCTATCTGCGGAAGTGCCAGATAGAGGATCTGGCAGACATAAACGTAACCAGGCTCTCAGGCGGGCAGAAACAGCGGGCAGCCATGGCCAGGATCCTGGCCCAGCAGCCAGACTGCATTCTGCTGGACGAACCATTTTCCGCCCTGGATACCTTCCTCAAGTACCAGATGGAGGAAGAGATGAGCTCTTTTCTGGCATCCTCCGGTGTGCCGGTCATCTTTGTGACCCACAGCAGGGATGAGGTCATCCACCTCTGTAAAAAAGCAGCCTGCCTGACGGACGGGGCCGCCGGGAAAGTGCAGAGCGTGTACGACCTTTTCCACCACCCGGCGACAACAGCAGAAGCACGCCTGAGCGGCTGCCGGAACATTTCCCGCGCCATCAGGCAGGACGCCCACACCCTGGCCGCGGCAGACTGGGGCGTCACATTCCATCCGGCAGGGGAGATCCCTGAAGGGACAAACGCCGTCGGCCTGCGGGCACATTTTCTCTATACAAGCCCGACAAAAGAGACAGACCTGTGCCTGCCCGTCGTCTCGGCGCGGGAGATCAGTGATCCCTTCGAGCACCGCATATTGCTCAAAGCATCCGCGGACGGGGCTGTCATAGAATACCTGGCACCGCGCCAGAAATCGGACCACTTCACCATACCGAAGGCTCTCTACTTCTCAAGTGATGACCTCATGTATCTACAGGATAAGGAGGGCTGAGATGCTGCCAGTTTTCTAACTGATATGAAACTGCAGAAATATCTCCCGATTCCTTCGTATTGACAATACTACCTCCTATGTAGTACAATATCCTACACAGGAGGTGAAGCATATGAGCTTTTCAATTCGACTTACACCAGAAGAAAAAGCCCTTGCAGAGAGCTATGCCAGACTCCATTCCCTCTCTCTCGGTGAGGCTTTCCGGCAGGCGCTCTTCGAACGCATAGAGGACGAGTACGATGCTGAAGTGGCAAAAGAGGCATATGACGAATATGTGAAGGATGGACGCAAGAGCCGTCCCATATCCAAGCTTTGGGAAGAACTTGACCTATGAGCTATAGTGTAGAAACTACTGCTCGTTTTGACAGACAGTTCCGAAAACTGGACCGTTATACACAACGCCTTCTCAAAAGCTGGATTACGAAGAACCTCGTGAACTGCGAGAATCCTCGCCAGCACAGAAAGGGTCTCACGGCAAATCGAAGCGGCCAGTGGAGATACCGGGTTGGCGACTACCGTCTGATCTGCCAGATAGATGATGGACTTCTGGTCATCCTCGCCCTCTCTGTCGGACATCGCCGCGACATTTACAAGAGTTAGTGCCGTAAGGG
>ONFL01000043.1 GCA_900317095.1 uncultured Eubacteriales bacterium
AACATTGACAATCACTTTGATACCATTTCTCTGAAGCCAGGCTCCGATTGCTCTACTGCGATAAATATTCCATATCTGCATTACAAATGGCATATCTCGATATACACTGAAATCCGGGAGTATTACACCATTGTAATGTCTGAGAATTACAAGATATCTCTTTGGATTCCTCCAGATACGTTCAAATAGATAATCATCTTCAAAGAAATGAATCCTTTGGTTGTAATCTTTACATGAAATTGCTTTTGAGAATGCAATTAAGCGGTTTGGAATTTCGTAACACGGGTCAATACATGGAAATTCATAGATCCCACAATACCGGGCTAACACTACAAGAAATGCATTAAAAACGTCCTTACAGCCCTTACGCTGCGAATTAATTTTACTCATAATATGCACCTCCTTGAGGTCATACTACCGGGGAAAAAGCATAATATCCCCAGAGGAAGCTTCTCAGTGCTTATTATGAATTGTTCAGGTTCAAGCGTAAGCACTCGAGCAGCACCATATCGTAGTTCCAGCTACATATGGTGCTTTTCATTTATCTTATCGCCCGATACATGCATATTAACCACCACCTTCCGTTATTATTTGTATTAAGCAGTCTTTTTATAGAGCAATAAAATTTCTTCTTCATATTCAGCAAGATGGTTTATACGATCATATCTTCTTTTCCAGGTAAGATAATAATCATATGCATAAAAAGCTGCTTCCAAACTGATATCAAATGTCTCATAGATATCGTAAGGCGATTCAGCACCGATCTTATGAATCAAAACCGGTGGAGCAATTGCATACTTTGCAAAAAAGTTAGCTTCATCTTCCTCGTGTTCACTGTGTCCTGTGTGATCCAGTACAATATGACCGATTTCATGTAGAATTGTCCAATTTTGTCGCTCGTAAGACCGGTCGTTATCATTATAAAAAATATATTCATGGCCATCTTCTTCAGGGAAGAACCCATCATCGCTTACTTCGATAGCTTTCTTTCGCTTCCTCTCCGATAGTCCAGAATAAGCAACAAGAGTTATTTTCATATTTGAAGCAATTTCAAAACCTGAAACCGGGATACACTTCACTTTATACTTCTTGAAGATATGGCACACTTCACCTTTGATGAATTCATATTCTTCGTTCGTAAGTTTCCAGTTACATTTACTCATCGTCCTCTCCCATTAAGATATTAATAATTGCTCTTTTTTCAGATTTTGACATCTGAGTAACGTTCCTTGCAATGAGTTTCTTTGCATAATCAAGTTCACCCGTTACATCTGTAGGAATACCTTCCATTAGATAATCTGATGTCGTATCTAGCGCTATCGCAATTTTTGTTAACACGCTAGCTCTTGGAACTCTATCTCCTTTAATGTAATGAGAAATAGCTGCTTCTGTGCATCCTACTGCAGTTGCCAAGTCCTTTTGACTCATTTGCTTTTGTTCTAACAAGGTCTTTAATCTTTTTCCAAGTTCCGCCATCTTTCAAACCTCCTGAAAATCAATGAAACCATATCACCATGAATAAATTAACACCGAATTATTATTTTGTCAATATGATAGTGCCTATTTAGTACTGTAATTCGATCAATATTCAAGATATGGCAATCTAATATGCTTTCGTTAATATTATTTATCTGACAATTTATACAAAAAACAGGGCTGACCTGATAGTGCCTATCAAGTCAGTCCCTCTGATAGTTAAACTGAAGTCTATGTTTCAATTATTTCTTGTCAACAGTACAAAATAGTCTCGACGTTTACAGGGTGTGAAAATATATCAATGGTTGTTTATTACTAAATGAATCAGTTCCCTCTTGTCATATCCGAGCATGGATTTTACGTAAATCTTGTGTAGTAATAAACTGCCTGCAAACCTCAAAGCCTTGATTATAAGGCTTTTCTTGTTTATCGTAATATATACTGCCGAGACAGACGAGGAATTTGAAAAATTGCCATCCACAGTTTTCAAGAAAAAGAAAGGAACATCCTGATGCAAAAATCTATAGAAGAATACACGGAAGATTTGTTTAACTGCCGGTTTGCCGATGATTCATTCGATCCAGAAGGGCAGGAAAATCACCTGAAAGAATCCTGGGAACTTTTCGATCATTACTCTTGGGAAAAAGTTTTCCCGGTCTGGTTTCGATATCTGCGTGAAAAATGTCCGACCGCATCCGATGTCATCAACTTTGTAAATCTGTACGTCTATTATGACGCAGGAAGCAGGCCAGTCGCCAATCCCATAAAGTTCATCAGCTATCTGTACTATAAGGTAAATATGGATATCTATTGGGACGAAGCCGGCGATCTGTTCGATGGTCTTGCGATCAATATTCTATCCCACAGCGGCTATCTGAGTCTTCAGGAAGATCCCTACTACAACCCGCTCAAGGACGAACATGTTCGGCGCGCCATCTCAGAATGGGAATATAAAAAATAAGACGCTCTGCAAGAAATCACTACAAAGCATCTGCCACCGCCTTTTGGAAGGCGGCGGCAGCGCTTTACAAAGCTGCTTCTTCTCTCATCTTTTTTCTATAATTCTATTCAGTTTCAGGCTTTGGCAAGCACTTCATTCATACTTCCGGTACGATAGCCTTCCAGATCCATGGTCACATAAGAAAAACCATAGGATTTGAAGGACTGTATGATCTTCTCTCTGTTCTCCACCCTGACAAGTTCAGGAAATTCATCCGGCTCAACCTCTATACGGGCGATCGTCCCGTGAATACGGACACGTACCTGGTGGAAACCAAGATCCAGCAGAAGCTGTTCTGCTTTATCGACCATGCCCAGCTTTTCCTTTGATATCAGCTCGCCATAGGGAAATCTGGAAGAGAGACAGGCAAAGGACTGTTTATTCCAGGTGGGCAGTCCCAGGTCATAAGAGAGCGCGCGGATATCATTCTTATAAAGTCCCACATGGCGCAGAGGACTCTTGACCCCCAGCTCGGCGACTGCCTGCAGGCCGGGACGATAATCCCCGTTATCATCCATATTGGAACCCTCACAGACGCTGGCAATGTTTTCCCTTTCTGCAAGACTTTCTATTTTTTCAAAAAGCTCATGCTTGCACAGATAACAGCGGTTCGTGGGATTATGAGAAAAGCCTTCTATATCAAGTTCCTCAGAATCAACTACGTAATGACGAATACCCTGCTGCTGACAGAATTTCCTGGCTTCTTCCAGCTCCCGGGCCGGGAAAGAACAGGATCTTGCAGTAACCGCTATCGCCTTTTTTCCCAACGCTTCCCTGGCTGCATACAGCAGAAATGTAGAATCAACACCACCTGAAAATGCCACCGCGGTGCTGCCCAAAGATCGCAGATACTCTGTCAGCTGCCCGTACTTTTTCTGCTGCTCCGTTGTCGCCTTCCTGTTATTATCCATTGTCTCAATCTCCTTTTTTAATATGCTCCTTGCATGATACAACGATTTTCCTAGTATGTCAATCGGCTTAATAATATACAGTTCGCGGGCATAGAAAAAGGACCGCCGCGCGAATCTCTTCGCGAAACGATCCCTTTCTAAGTCTTAGAGTAAATGTATACGGATTATTTACGAGGCGCCGGACCTGCTGCGATGATCTCGGGATCCATGAAAGGATATTTCTCCTGGAAATTCTTCTGGAACATGGCAGCCAGCTTATCAGCCTGCTCGTCATATGCGGCTTTGTCTGCCCACATGCCTCTCGCGTCCAGCATCTCATCAGGAACATTCGGGCACTTTACGGGATAATCTACATTGAAAACATCATGGTGCTTAAATTCAATGCTGTCAAAATCACCGTTGAGGGCTGCGCTTACCATGGCTCTGGTATAAGCAAGCTTCATGCGCTTTGCTCCTGACGCGGCACTGCCGCCGGCCCATCCTGTATTCACCAGGTAAACCTTTGTTCCATACTTGTCAAGCTTATCACCCAGCATCTTCGCATATACAGAAGGGCTCATGGGCATGAAAGGTTCGCCAAACAGAGTGGAGAATGTCGGCTGCGGCTCGGTTACGCCCCGCTCTGTTCCGGCCAGCTTGGAAGTAAAGCCGGTAACGAAATGGTACATAGCCGCGTTCTTGCTCAGACGGCTGATCGGAGGCAGTACACCGAAGGCATCCGCTGTCAGGAATACTACTACCCTGGGAATGCCGCCGACACCGGGGATCTGAGAATTATTGATGTAGTCTACCGGATAGCCTACACGGGTATTCTCTGTCAGGCTGGCGTCATCAAAATCAAGCTTTCTTGTCTTCTCATCCATGATAACGTTCTCTACAAGCGCGCCGAAGCGGATGGCATTGTAGATATCAGGCTCATTCTCCTTAGAGAGGTTGATGCACTTCGCATAGCAGCCGCCCTCAAAGTTGAAGACACCGTCCGGGGACCAGCCATGCTCGTCATCACCGATCAGCTTTCTGGCCGGATCAGCGGAGAGCGTGGTCTTGCCTGTTCCGGAAAGGCCGAAGAAAATAGCCGTATCCTTTGTCTGCGGATCCATGTTCGCGGAGCAGTGCATGGGCAGAACGTCAAGCTTTGTCATGACATAATTCATGGTAGAGAAAACGCTCTTCTTGATTTCGCCGGAATACTGGGACCCGGCAATGAGGATCATATGCGCCTCATAATCTATGATGATGGCTGCCTCAGAATGAACGCCGTCTGCCACGGGATCGCATTTGAAGCCGGGGGCGCAGATGAGCGTATAATCAGGCTCGCCGAAATCACGCAGCTCCTCATCATCAGGCCGGATCAGCAGCTGATGAATGAAAAGGTTCTGGCTGGCCAGCTCATTGATGATCCTGAACTTCTGACGATACTTTGTATCAGCGCCTGCGTAGCCGTCGAAGATATATACTTCTCTGCCCTGCAGATAGGCAGCCATCTTTCCGCGGATGGCGTCAAAGCGCTCGCGGCTGATGGGACGGTTCACCTTACCCCAGGCGATCTCATCATGGACTGCCGGAGTATCAACTATAAACTTGTCCTCCGGAGATCTGCCGGTATACTTACCTGTGGTAACAACAAGAGCGCCTGTATCGTTCAGCTTTCCCTCGCCCCTGCGCAGTGCCGCTTCCGTCAGTTCTGCCGGGGTAAGGTTGCGGTAGACCGCCTTAGGGTCAATAATGCCGAGTTTCTCAATTCCGTAAGTTAACATATACTCTTCCTCCTGAAATATGTTTTCCGTATGCCTTATTTATTTTTACCATACCATATTCAGGTTATAAATTCAATGTTTCCGGCAAAGTGATACTTATGAAGCATGGCGGCACCTGCAGCAGCCTGTCAGCTGTTGCGGGGGAGCGCCTGGGCATCGGCCTGCGGACCTGCAGAGTCCTTTTTACCCTTCATCCGTCTGTCTCTTCCGGCAACATGGCGCAGATTCCATGTTGTGCGGATGATCAGAGGATCCGCCAGAACCAGAACCGCCGGAAGTATGGTGATTACGACCAGCATGGAGATAATGGCGCCTCTTGCCAGCAGAATGCAGATGGTAGAAATTATGCTGATCTTGGAGTACATGCCGACACCAAATGTTGCCGCAAAGAAACTCAGGGCGCTTACGATGATACTGGAGATTGATGTGGAATGCGCTGTGCGGATAGACTCTTCTCTGCTCTTTCCGCCTGCCCGCTCTACCGTATAACGGCTGGTCATCAGGATAGCGTAATCAACCGTGGATCCCAGCTGGATAACACCGATGACGATATTGGCTACAAAAGGCAGCGGCGTATGCATGAATCCGGCTATGGCCATGTTGACGAAGATAGCGAACTCAATGACCGCAACCAGCAGGAAGGGCAGGGATACAGACTTAAATACGAAGAAGACGATCACCAGGATCAGTATGATAGAAACCCAGTTGACAACTCCGAAATCGTGGTCCGCTATGGTGATCAGATCCTTTGTACAAGGCGCGTCGCCGATCAGCATGCCGGACTTATCATACTTTTTGAGAATTGTATTCAGCTGATCTATCTGGGCGTTGACCTGATCGGAAGCGGTCTCGTACTTACTGGGGATCAGCATCAGCTGATATTCTCCCGAATCGACGGCACTGCGCAGATCGTCCGGCAGAATATCTTCGGGGATCCCGCTGTCCAAAAGAGAACGGATGCCTATCACGTTTTTTACACCGTCTACATCCTTCATCTCATCTATCATCTTATTGACAGAGTTTACTGAAACGTCATCATCTACCAGCAGAATATGCGTTGTACTGATATCGAATGTATCCTTCAGCTTCTCATTTGCCTGCACGGACTGCAGTGTCTTCGGCAGGGAGGAATCCAGCTTATAGTAAACATTTGTATGATTGTAGCCGTAGACAGCCGGGATCCAGAGAACCGCGAACAGGGCGATCAGCGCGATATAATGATTGCCGATCAGGTTCGGCAGCCCGCGGAAACGGGGCAGTATGGCTCTTTTCTTTGTCTTCAGCAGCAGTTTGTCAAATACCAGCACCATAGAAGGCAGAATGGTAACACAGCTGAGAACGCCGAAGCAGACGCCCTTTGCCATGACAATTCCTATATCCAGCCCAAATGTAAAACTCATAAAGCACAGGGCAATGAAGCCGGCTATCGTTGTAATGGAAGAACCAAGTACCGACTGCAGGGTGGCCGCGATGGCATGTGCCATGGCATTCTTGTGGTCCTGCGGGAAGCGGGTCAGATTCTCCTCGTAGCTGTGCCAGAGGAAAATGGAATAGTCCATGGTAACACCCAGCTGCAGCACGGCAGCCAGAGCCTTTGTGATGTAGGAAATCTCCCCCATGAAAATATTGCTGCCCAGGTTGTAGATAATGGCCATTCCAATAGACAACAGGAAGAAAATGGGTGCAATAAAGTTATCCAGTGTGATGATGGTAACGACCAGCGCCAGAACGACCGCGATCAGGACATAGAGCGGCTCCTCCTGCTCGGACAGGTCCTTTGTATCCACAACAGCAGGCGTCATGCCCTGCAGCCAGCTGTCCTCATCCAGCTTCGACCGGATCTGTTTTACCGCGTCCATGGTCTCATCGGCTGATGAGGTCGTATCATACGTGATAAAGAGCAGGGACGATTTATCCTGCTTGAAGATCTTCTGAACCTCATCAGGCAGGATATCCGCAGGTATGGTATTCCCGAATATACTGCTGTAGGAGATAACATCTTTTACATGGGGAACTTCCTTAATCTCATCTCCGACGGCTTTTATCTCTTTTGTGGATTTGTTGTCAACGACCAGCATGGACAGGGCACCCGTGCCGAACTGATCTTCCAGAATATCCTGTCCTTTCATGGTCTCTATATCGTCCGGCAGATAGGTCAGGATATCATAATTTATCCTGGTATGGGTATAACCGAACACGGAAGGCACCAGAAGGGCAACCGCAACCGCCAGAATAATATATCTTAATTTAACGACGGCTTTTCCAAATTTAAGCATTTTCTTTTCCTTCTTTCATCAGAAATTCATCGTTCTTAAGATGATCATTCTGCGTCATCCTTACCGATTCCCTCTGTCCGCATGATGAACTTCACGCTGCTGGGTTCAGAAGCATCCGCGCCGGAGAATGTGCTGTACTCTTTGCTGTAATCCTGCAGAGCATGCAGGCGGTCTATGAATTTGTCGGCATCTTCGCCGGTCAGGCTGGCCAGCTTCTCTATTCCTTCTTCGTCGAACTCCTTCATGCCGTCCATAAGAGTCGTGGATCCATCCAGCAGGGCGCTTACGCCGGAAACCAGCTGGACTGCGCCGCCCCGCAGCTGAGATGTACCGCCCTTAAGCTGAGCCGCGCCTATGGAAAGCGGGATCAGACCGTCGCTCTGGAAGGTGTAAAGGCCCTTCTCCAGCTGCAGAGATCCGTCGTAAATAGCTCCGATCCCGTTCTTGCCTGCCAGAAGGGCAGCGCCGGAGCTTAAGGTGCCTACGCCCTGGGAAAGAGTCTGGGCACCGGAAGAGAGTGTCCCGGTTCCATCCTTAAGGGCTCCTGCCCCGGACGCCAGTTTTGCGGTCCCTTCCTTGAGACTTCCGGCGCCTGCCGAGAGAGCTCCCAGTCCTGTTTCATTGTCAGCCAGAGCATCCGCGCCATTCTTCAGAGCCGCAACGCCGGTATTAAGAGAAGCGGCACCGCCGGCAACCTGCTGTGCTCCTGCATTCGCGCTTGCAAGACCTCCCGCCAGTGAAGAAGCACCTGCACTGAGCTGACCGGCTGCAGTCTTAAGCTGCTGACTGGCTCCTGAAAGCTGATTCAGACCTTCGGAAAGCTGGCCGGCACCGCCTGCCAGTGTATCTGCCCCGGCAGAAATCTGCTGTGCGGTATCTTTTATCTGCTCCAGTCCTCCTGTCAGCTGGCTGAAACTGTCCGCGGAAACAGAGCCCAGGGATCCGCCCGCTGCGGAAACAGACTGTCCGGCTGCAGAAAGATTATCACCGGCGCTCCCCAGCTGTCCCAGTGCGCTCTGCAGAGCCTGAATCTGTTCAGGTGTCAGATTGGACGTATCTGCAAGAGCCGCCTGAATGCTGCCGGCCGCGCTCTGCACATTGCCCGCGGCTCCCTGTATACTGCCGCCGGCGCTCTGCAGGGATCCGCCCGCACTTGTAAGGCTGTCGGTCAGGCCGTCCTTTGCCGTGCTGACACCTGCTTCCAGCTGAACTGCACCAGCCGCGATCCCGTCAGCTCCGGCTTTAATGCCCTGGTCTCCGGTCAGGCCTGCTGAGAGCTGATCTGCTCCGTTCTTCATAGTATTTACAGAGTCAGGCAGATTCTGCACCTGGTCATTGAGCGTACCCAGGCCGCTGCTTAACGTGTCCGCACCGTTTTTTGCACTGCTGATGCCAGTTGCCAGATCACTGCTGCCTTGCGCAAGAGCGGCAGCGCCCTGGCTGGCCTGTCCTGCTCCTGCGCTGAGCTGATCGGCTCCGCTCTTGGCCTTTGCCGCTCCTGCTGCCACCTGTCCGGCTCCCGTGTCTGCCGCTTTGGCTCCGTCAAGCAGTTCCTGCATGTGCGCGTCCACCTGTGCTGCCCCGGCTGCCAAAGTCTTACTGCCTTCGTCCAGCTGACCGGCACCGGAGGAGAGCTGCTGCGCGCCTGTAAGTGCCTGGCTGCTGCCCTGGCTCAGAGCTGTAGAGCCGGCGATCAGTTTCTTAGAAGCATCTGAAAGGGCATTTATACCGTCTACCGCCTGACCGGCACCGTCATCCAGCTCTTCTGTTCCGGTCTGGAAAGCGCCTGTACTTGTATACAGAGTATTGATTCCGTCATGCAGCTGGCTGCTGCCGTCTACGAGCTGACCGGCCGCACTCTGCAGCTGATTCATGGCATCCTTCAGATCATCAATGGAATTGATGTCGTCCAGATCCAGATCATTGATTGCCGCGTTGCTGAAGGTCGTTACCGTTGTCATCAGGGAGAAATCCTCAACATCCGCTTCTACCTCTACATGATCCGGTATATGAATGTCGAGTTTATTGCCATCCTCGTCCTTGAGCTTGTCCAGGCCCAGGCTGTCAGACAGTCCCGGCATGGCCATGCCGACCACGATCGTCTTCCCGCCGGTATTAATGGACCGGCCGTTTGTGACCTCAATATTCGTTGCTTTATTCCCATCCAGGATCGTTCCGGAAACAACCATGAAAGGCTGGTAAAGTGTAACGGGATCGCCGTCGATGAATGTCTTCTTTCCGGTCTTGTTTTTGTAATTGAAGGTGATTTTCAGATGGC
>ONFL01000051.1 GCA_900317095.1 uncultured Eubacteriales bacterium
ATTTCTTAGTTTCTGCTTCGGTCTCGGGGGCCTGCGTCTCTTTCTGTACGGTTTCAGTCTCAGCAGCCTTTGTCTCCTTCTGGGCTTCGGTCTCGGGAGCCTGGGTCTCCTTCTGAGCCTCGGTCTCCGGAGCCTGGGTTTCCTTCTGGGTCTCAGTCTTCGCCTGGGTCTCTTCCTTCACCGCAGCGGCTTCTTCGTACTTGGCGTCAATGATAACGGAATCAGATGGAATATAACCGTCTGTGCCTCCGACGCTGACCTTCGTCCACTGCTTATCGGAAGATTCTCCAACTACCTTAACTTCTTCGTCCCAGGAGATGTTCTTTAATACCTTAGCATCTGCCGAGGGCTCCTGGCGCAGCACGGCGCTTTGCTCCTCATCGACTGCCTTGGCTACAAGGCTGGAAATGTTGTTCTCCTGCGCGTACTCCTGCGCTTCCACGCCCGTCATCAGACTGCTGCTCTGTACATATCCTTCTACTTTTCCGGAGCGGATGTGCGTCCATCCGTCCTTCGTCTCAAGGATCTCGCATCCTGAACCGTTGTAAAGCTTTCCCACCATGCCTGCGCTGCTGTCTGCGCTCTTGCGGACAGCCACATAGTCACCGGTGACTGCAATGCCCTTGTTTGCGTAGGGGGAGCGCTGATCCTGCTCTATAGTAGAGATGATCTGTGCTTCCACATTCAGTCCCATCGCATAGGTATCGTCACTGCATACCGCTGTCATGGACTCGTCCGTGTTGGAATAGTTCGTCGAAGCGGCAGCCGGGAAAGCAAAAGCTGAAAGAGCGATGGCTGTGGTAAGACCAAGCATCGTTTTCCTGCGTCTGTAAGTTCCCACTGGCATAACCTCCTTCATCTTTCAATACCTGCAAAGCGCTTTGTTACAAAGCCAGAGCAAATATTACGATTTTGTTACAGAAAAATTATAGCAGGGCCAGAGAAACTTGTCAACGAATTTTTACGGAACTGTTACAAACGTGAAAATAATTTTAATATTTTTGCCCTAAATCAGGCTGATCTTTCCCTTGTCCAGACGGATCTTTCTCTGCCTGTAAAGCCTGCCGACCGCCCTTTTGAAGGCTGCCTTGCTCATACCCAGCTGCCGGTCTATTGTCTGGGGATCCGCCTTTTCAGTGAAAGGAAGTACTCCGCCGCTGGCTGCGAGCAGGTCGAGGATCTTCTGCCCGTCGGCATCCATCTGCCGGCTGATCTGCTCTCCCAGGGAAAGCTCAAGCTTGCCGTCCTCACGGACCCGCGCCACCCTCGCTGTGATGGCGGCGCCCACCCGGGCGCTGCTGTGGAAATTGCCGGCCGGGATCATGCCGTGATACCTGCCGTCTACAGCGACAAAGACCCCAACCCGGGGATTTATCTGGTAAATGATGCCGCTTACATGGTCGCCCTGCCGGTAGGGGCTGCCGCAGGACAAATAATCATAAACCTTCATGGTCGCGCACAGCCGGCCGCTCTTGTCGATATAGAGAGCCGCCAGGACCTGGTCCCCCTTCTGCGGCCTTCCTTCCTGCTCCTTGAAGGGAAGCAGCAGATCCTTCTCCAGTCCCCAGTCCAGAAAAGCACCGACCGGGCCTACATCAACAACATGCAGAAGGGCTGTGCCGCCCAGAGTCAGGGCAGGCTGCCGGGTCGTAGCCACCAGCCGGTCGCTGGAATCACGGTAGATGAAAACTTCTATATGATCACCGGCCTTGCAGCCTTCCGGCACATATTTGCCGGGCAGGAGCACAGATTCGTCCTGGCCTGCCCCCTCCGGCCCCAGATAAACACCGAAGGATTTTATCCGGCGCACTGTCAGTTCCTGCTTTTCTCCCAGTCTGATCATTCTTAGTCCTCCCCTGTCCCTTCCGGCTCTGCCGCAAGAGCCCGGGTAAATTCCAGCATGGCATAGGTCTGCCCGGCCTCGTCAGCCAGCCGGATATGCCAGACATTCTCATCGTGTGCCGTATAAGGAAATATCCTGTCGCCGCTGACCGCGGCTCTTGTGTACTCAACCCTTACCTGACGGATGACAAAGTCCGCCGGCAGGCACTCCATGGCCAGCCGGATATACCAGGAATTATTCATGTGATGGTTTGTATCGGTAAAGGCACGGCGGACCAGGATCGGTTCCTGCCTCTGCATATCTCCTCTGTAGCGGACCTTCCGGGAAGCATACTGCAGATCCGGCTTCGGGTCCAGCGGATCATAGGCAGACGCGATCTGGCTGGAAATCCTCCGGGGCATCCCCTTCTTCACATCTATCAGAAACCAGTTGGCATTCGCGCTGGCGATGCAGGCTCCGCTGCTGTCCAGGATCTGATAGCCGCGGAAAGCCACAATGCTGTCAAAGGCATAGGGAATCGTCTGCACGGTGATCTCTTCATGATAGGCGGGATACCTGTCTACTATGATCTGCCATCCTGCCAGCAGCCAGCCGCAGCCTTCCTCTTCCAGCAATGTCTTTATTCCGCCGCCAACATGCTCAGAATGAGCACAGCTGATGTCCTGAAAATATTCCGCGACCTGGGCGATATCCGCACAGCCGCTCCCGGAAACCTCGCTGTAGGCAACTCTCTTCTTCTCACTGTACATGGATCATACTTCCTTTTATTTTTCCCGAAAATGTCTTTTCATGATACAAAAACAGCGCATATACAAATAGCATATGCGCCGTGCGTAAGCTGGGCTAGAAGGATTCGAACCTTCACATGCAGGAGTCAGAGTCCTGTGCCTTACCATTTGGCGATAGCCCAATGTCGTTTGACGAATGATATTATATAACGCAGGACTTTGAATTGCAAGTGTTTTTTTGTTTTTTTATGATTTTTTTGCCGACGCGGCTGCTTCCTTCATGGATTTCACGTAATCATAGATGTAGGGAGCTGCCTGTGCGCCGTACTTTGCGGCGATCTTGACGATGGCGCTGCCCACGATGACCCCGTCAGCAATTTCCGCCATCTTCGCAGCCTGCTGCGGTGTATGGATGCCGAAGCCGATGGCCGCCGGCACATCCGTGGCTTTGCGGATAGATGCCAGCATGGAAGGGAGGTCTGTCTGGATCTGCTGCCTTTCACCGGTAACGCCCATGGAAGAAACGACATAGATAAAGCCGCGCGCTCTGGAGGCGATGGCCTGGATCCTTTCCTCGGAGGTCGGCGCGATCATGGATATCACGTCTACCCCGTAAGAAGCGGCAATATCCGCGCACTCATCCTTTTCCTCAAACGGCAGGTCGGGGATGATGATGCCGCTGATCCCGCACTGCTGACATTTCTCAAAAAACTTTTCATATCCATAGTGAAATACCGGATTCAGATATGTCATGAAGACCAGGGGCATATCCGTCTGCTCCCGCAATTCCTTCACCATCTGAAAAATACCGTCTGTGGTAGTGCCGGAGCCCAGAGCGCGTATATCAGCTTCCTGGATGACGATGCCCTCAGCGATAGGGTCGGAAAAGGGAATGCCGATCTCAACCAGGTCAGCCCCTGCCTTCTCCATTTCCAGGATAAATTTTTTTGTACTTTCCAGGTCCGGATCGCCCGCCGTGATGAAAGGGATAAAAGCCTTGCCATCCGCAAAAGCATCTTTTATTGTCTTACTCATCTATCTGTACCCCCCTGTATCTGGCAATTGCCGCAACATCCTTGTCTCCTCTGCCGGAAAGGCAGATCATAATGCTCTGATCCGGCCGCATCTTCGGCGCTATTTTCATGGCATAGGCCACGGCGTGCGCGCTTTCGATCGCCGGGATGATCCCCTCTGTCCGGGAAAGATATTCGAAAGCATCAACCGCCTCGTCATCTGTTATCGGAACATACTGGGCGCGGCCGCTGTCGCGCAGATAGGCATGTTCGGGACCAATGCCCGGATAATCCAGGCCGGCGGAAATGGAGTAGACCTCGTCTATCTGTCCGTACTGATTCTGGCAGAAATAGGATTTCATGCCGTGGAAAACGCCCAGGGTGCCGGTCGCCATGGTCGCCGCGTGCTGTCCTGTGGCAATGCCGCGGCCGGCCGCCTCGCAGCCGATCAGTTTGACATCCTTATCATTTATGAAATGATAGAAGGAGCCGATGGCGTTGCTGCCGCCGCCTACGCAGGCCAGAACAGCAGCCGGAAGCTTTCCCTCCTTTTCCAGGAACTGCTCTCTGGCTTCTTTGGAGATCACAGCCTGGAAATCCCGGACTATGGTCGGGAAGGGGTGCGGGCCCATAACGGAGCCCAGTACATAATGGGTGTCGGCAACCCGGTTGGACCATTCACGCATGGTCTCGTTGACCGCGTCCTTGAGCACCTGGGTTCCGGATGTTACCGGATGGACTTTGGCCCCAAGCAGGCGCATGCGGTAAACGTTGAGTTTCTGCCGCTCACAGTCCTTTGCCCCCATGAAGACCTCACATTCCATTCCCAGAAGGGCGGCGACTGTGGCCGTTGCGACGCCGTGCTGACCGGCACCGGTCTCAGCAATAACTCTTGTCTTGCCCATTTTCTTTGCCAGCAGGACCTGGCCCAGGCAGTTGTTTATCTTGTGGGCGCCGGTGTGGTTTAAGTCTTCCCGCTTGAGATAGATCTTTGCTCCGCCCAGGTCTTTTGTCATATGCTCCGCATAATATAAAAGAGAGGGCCGTCCGGCATAGTCCTTCATCAGTTTATCCAGTTCGG
The DNA here is from genome assembly GCA_900317095.1 of uncultured Eubacteriales bacterium. Taxonomy (GTDB): domain Bacteria; phylum Bacillota; class Clostridia; order Lachnospirales; family Lachnospiraceae; genus UBA2912. Next base: position 4,666 of record ONFL01000051.1, read on the forward strand.
CGCAGAACTGAGGATCTTCTTTATAGAAATTATAGGCCTTCTCCAGACGGATCAGCTCATTCATCAGAGTCTCCGGCACATACTGGCCGCCGAAGGGACCGAATCTTCCACTGCTCATTTTTTATTCTCCTTCTTTAATAGATGGTTCAGGGGCCGGCGCTCCTGCATCATTTTTCTGCCCTGCGGGCTGCCTCGATGCAGAGACGGATCTTGTCCGGATCCTTTACTCCATCCGTCTCGGCTCCGCTGCTGACATCCACCATAAAGGGATGGCAGAGCCGGACGGCTTTTTCTATATTGTCCGCGTTCAGACCTCCGGCAAGGATGAATTCCCGGCGCAGGTCCGTTGTCCATGTCCAGTTAAATGTTCTGCCGCTTCCCGCCCCGCTGTCCAGCAGCACATAATCGGCCGGGCTTACGCGGACTTTCTCCCGGTCCTTTGGACCGGAGAGCTTAAAGGTCTTAATGACCGGTACCCTCTGCGGCCGCCCCCGGGCTGTCCTGGCCCTGGTAATTTCCTCAGAAGCCAGTCTGGTCTTCAGGCTGCGGATAAAATCTTCATCCTCGCTGCCGTGCAGCTGGACCAGATCTATGAGGCCTGCCCCGGCCAGGGCCAGGATCTGGTCCTGGCTCTGGTCTACAAACACGCCCGCGGCAGGGATATCATAATCCAGCAGCCTGCGCAGCTGCCAGAGCTGCTCGACTCTTACGCTCCTTCTAAAGCCCGGTGCGCAGATGAAGCCGGCCGCGTCCGGCCGGAAACGGTTGACCGCCGCTATATCTTCCGCCCGCCGCAGGCCGCAGATCTTTATCTTTACCATTGCTTATCTCCTGTTCTCAGAAATGTATACTGCCCCTGTCAGGCTTCTTCCCCCCGGAGTCGGGCCAGGCAGGCCGTCTTGTCGGGGCTTCGCATCAAAGTCTCTCCGATCAGGACCGCGTCCACGCCGCCATCCTTAAGCTCAGCCACATCCTGCGCAGTCCTGATCCCGCTCTCCGAGACAAAAAGTATATTTTCCGGGACCAGCCGGCGCAGGTGCAGGGAATTGCCTCTGTCTACCGTAAAATCCTTCAGGTCCCTGTTATTGACGCCTATGACTCTGGCGCCGGAGGATATGGCCGTCTCCACTTCTTTCTCATCGTGCGCCTCCACCAGGGCAGTCAGGCCCAGACTCTCGGCCAGCTCCCGCCAGCTGCGCAGTTCTTTTTCACCCAGCAGGCTGCAGATCAGCAGGACCGCCGAGGCTCCCAGGGCTCTTGCCTGGTATATCATATAGGGGTCGACCGTGAAATCCTTGCGCAGGACCGGAATCTGTACTTCCCGGGCGATCTGCTGCAGATATTCATCGCTTCCCTGGAAATATTCCGGCTCCGTCAGACAGGAAATGGCGGCTGCCCCGGCTGCCTGATATTCGCGGGCGATCTGCAGATAGGGGAAATCCGCCGCGATCAGTCCTTTGGAGGGGGAAGCCTTCTTTACTTCACAGATGAAGGACATGCCGGCAGCCCGCAGGGCTCTCTCGAAAGGGAAACCTTCCGGCGCCGGGCCGGCCATGGCCAGTCTCTTCATTTCCTCCTCAGAAATAATGGCTTTCTGTCTTTTTACTCTGCGGCAGCTGCTTTCTGCCAGCTGATCGAGAATCATTTTTTCTTCCTCCTGCCCTGTCAGACCGGCTGATTGGAAAGCCAGATTACCTTTTCCAGCGTCCGGCTGGCGGCGCCGCTGTCTATCTTCTGGGCCGCCAGCTTTATGCCCTCCTGCATATCCGCTGCTTTTCCGCCGACATAAAGGCCGGCTGCGGCGTTGAGCAGAACGATATCTCTCCTGGACCCCCGGATGCTTCCATCGAGGATCCCGCGGGTGATCTGTGCATTCTCTTCGGGACTGCCGCCCACGATTTCTTCTTTTCTTCCCCGGACCAGGCCGAACTGTTCCGGAGTGATGACGCCTGTTCTGTAAAAGCCGTCTCGCAGTTCGCATACGGTTGTCGGCGCGCTGATGGAAATCTCATCCAGTTTATCCTGCCCGTAAACAACCAGTGCCCGCTTTACTCCCATCTTGTCCAGAACTTTGGCAACCGGCTCCACCAGGTATTCGTCATAGACACCCAGCACATAAGCCGCGGGCTTTGCCGGATTCGTCAGCGGTCCCAGAATGTTAAATACAGTCCGAAAGCCCAGTTCCCTGCGAATAGCGCCGACATATTTCATGGATTTGTGATAGCGCTGCGCAAAGAGGAAGCAGAATCCGGCATCCGCCAGCAGCTTCCGGCACAAGTCCGGGCTCTCGTCTATATTGACGCCCAGGGCCTGCAGGCAGTCGGCGGTTCCGGATTTTGAAGAGGCCGCCCGGTTGCCGTGCTTACTGACCTTTATCCCGTCAGAGGCTATGACAAAAGCTGCTGTCGTGGAAATGTTGAAGGAGTGCGCTCCGTCGCCGCCGGTCCCCACAATCTCCAGTGTTTCAAAACCAGGATGGTCCACCGCCTCAGCATGGCTGCGCATGGCCTGGGCACAGCCCGTGATCTCATCCAGGGTCTCTGCCCGGGTGCTCTTCGTGGACAGGGCCGCCAGAAAAGCGGCATTCTGCGTGGGAGTCGTCTCCCCGCTCATGATCTCATTCATCACCGCGTAAGCTTCCTCGTAGTTCAGGTCCTCTTTACGGACGATCTTTTCTATTGCTTCTTTTATCATTTTTCGGCCTCCTTTGCCGGCGCTGTCTCTTTAAGAAAATTTTTCAGGATCTTATCCCCTTCCGGGGTCATGATGGATTCCGGATGGAACTGCAGGCCGTAAAGCGGCAGCTGTCTGTGCATGACCGCCATCACCTCGCCGTCATCGGCCAGTGCGCAGGCCGTAAGTTCGTCCGGCAGGCTGTTCGGATCTGCTGCCAGTGAATGATAGCGGCCTGCCAGGATGGTATCCGGCAGCCCCTTAAAAAGAGGGCAGTCTTTATCCAGGCTGATCCGGGACTGCTTGCCGTGCATGAGCTTTTGCGCATAGACGATCTCGCCGCCCAGGGCATGACAGATGGCCTGATGGCCCAGGCAGACGCCCAGGATAGGAATCTTTCCGGCCAGCTGCCTTACCACATCCTCACAGACGCCCGCGTTCTCGGGTCGGCCGGGTCCGGGAGAAAGTATGATGCGGTCCGGAGCCATTTCTTCTATCTCCCGGATGCTCTTTTCATTATTGCGGATGACCCGGATGTCAGGATTCAGAGATCCCACCAGCTGATAGAGATTATAGGAAAAGCTGTCGTAATTATCTATGAGAAGAATCATAAGTCCGCCTCCTGCGCTGCCTCTATGGCTTCCACCACGGCCTTTGCCTTGTTAATGCACTCCCTGTATTCATTTTCCGGAACAGAATCTGCCACGATCCCGGCTCCCGAGCGGACGAAAACCTTTCCCCGCCGCCGGCAGGCAAAACGGATGGCAATGCAGACATCCAGATTCCCGGTGAAATCCACATAGCCTATGGCTCCGCCGTAAATGCCGCGGTGATCGCCCTCCAGCTGATTGATCAGCTGACAGGCCCGGAACTTGGGTGCCCCGGAGAGCGTGCCTGCCGGCAGAACGCTGTCAACGGTGTCCACCGCCTCCACGCCCGGAGCCAGAGTTCCGCTGATCTCAGATCCGATATGCATGACGTGGGAATACCGCTCTATCTGCATGTACTTCTCAACATTTACGCTGCCGAAGCTGCACAGGCGGCCCAGATCATTGCGGCCCAGGTCCACGAGCATGTTGTGCTCGGCCCTCTCCTTCTCATCGGCCAGCAGTCCCTTTTCCAGAGCCAGATCCTCCTCATGATCTTTCCCGCGGGGCCGCGTGCCCGCCAGGGGAAATGTCCTCACCTGCCGGCCTTCAACCTTGACCAGCGTCTCGGGAGATGCCCCGGCCAGCTCCAGGTCTCCGCCGGAGAAATAAAACATGTAGGGGGAAGGATTTGTGGTCCGCAGCACCCGGTAGGTGTCCAGAAGGCTCCCCTCAAAGGGGGCCTGCATGGGATTGGAGAAGACAAGCTGAAATATATCTCCCTCGCGGATGTAATGCTTTATCTCCTCTACTTTGCCGCTGAATTCTTCCTGCGTCAGCTTCGGTTTCAGGGGAGCTTTAAGACGGCCTTTCTCAGGCTTTTTCATCTGTCCGTTCCTTACAAGATCTTCCATGGCATCCAGCTTGAGGACCGCGCTGTTGTACTCTTCCCGGGGATGGTCTGTCCGCGCGTTCGCGATGAGGATCAGCGTCTGCCGGAAATTGTCAAAGCAGATCATTCTGTCGAAGAGCATCAGGTTCATATCATCGAAGTCATCTTCATCCAGGGCGTCCAGCTTCAGTTCCGGTTCTCCGTACTGTACATAATCATAGGAAAAATATCCTACAAGGCCGCCGGTCAGGGTCGGCAGGCCAGGCAGGGCCGGCGCCCGGTTCTCATTCACGATCTGTTTAATGTAGACGCCGGGATGGTCTGTCTCCATCTCTATCTTTCCGCCTGCAAAAACCGTCAGATGATGATTTTTGCAGGACAGTTCCATGGAGGGATCGTAACCCAGATAAGTGTAGCGGCCCCACTTGCGGCTGTCCTCCGCACTCTCCAGCAGAAAACAGTGACTGCTCACGTTCTGCAGGGCCATGAGAACCTGCAGCGGTGTGCGGATATCTGCCAGGATCTCCCGGTAAACCGGGATCATGCGGTACTGGCCGCCGGCAGCGGCTGCCTGAAACTCTTCAAAACTCATCTGCTTCATTGCTGTTCCTCCCTTGGCAAAGCCGGTCTCAACAAAAAGAAGGCCCGCCCCCGACAGAGCTCTCATCTGTCAAGGGCGGGCCGTTATAGCAACATTCCCGTGGTGCCACCTTGTTTTGCGTGCCTGATGCGCGCACTCTTAAGCAGGATACGATCATATCCCCGGCCTGTAACGTACGCCTTACGTCAAAGGATACTCAGGGGTCTGCCCCTTTCGCCCCGCCCTCAGCGGTCCATTTACGGATCAGCGTTCTATCCGGCTCTCAGCTGCCCGGACTCTCTGTAAGTGCCCCTTCCGCTTGATCTCCGCTTCATCGGTTTAGTGCGTTATTGAATTAAATATTTCGTTAACTGTTTTATAGCATTCAGGCCGGCAATTGTCAATATAATTACTAAATTTAATACAATTTTCCGTCTGTTTACCTGGATCGCAGATATTCGTCTATGCCCTTTGCGGCTGCCTTTCCTGCTCCCATGGCCAGGATGACCGTTGCCGCGCCTGTTACGGCATCGCCGCCGGCAAATACGCCCTCCTTGCTGGACTGCCCGTTCTCTTCTTTTGCGATGATACAGCCCTTGCGGTTGACATCCAGTCCGTCTGTGGTGGATGCGATCAGCGGATTGGGACTGGTTCCCAGGGCCATGATGACGGTATCGACATCTATCTCGTATTCAGAGCCCGGAACTTCTATAGGGCGGCGTCTTCCGGATTCATCGGGCTCGCCCAGTTCCATCTTTATGACCTTAAGTCCCCGGACATTGCCGTTCTCATCCGTCAGGACTTCGACAGGATTGCGCAGAAGATGGAATTCTATACCTTCTTCCTTTGCATGATGAACTTCCTCCGCTCTGGCAGGAAGCTCCGCTTCGCTCCGGCGATAGACGATGTAGGTCTTCGCTCCCAGACGCAGAGCGGTCCTGGCCGCGTCCATGGCGACATTGCCGCCGCCGACTACGGCAACCTTCTTTCCCCTGTGGATAGGGGTGTCATAGTCATCGCGAAATGCCTTCATCAGGTTGTTGCGGGTCAGGAATTCATTTGCGGAAAATACGCCGTTGGCCTGCTCGCCGGGAATACCCATAAAACGGGGGAGTCCTGCCCCGGAACCAATGAAGACGGCGTCAAAGCCCTCGTCGTTCAGAAGCTCGTCGACGGTGACTGACTTGCCGATGATGACATTTGTCTCTATCTCTACACCCAGCTTCTTCACGTTCTCCACCTCGTGGGCAACGACGGTCTTTTTGGGGAGACGGAATTCAGGAATGCCATAGACCAGAACGCCGCCTGCCTCATGCAGGGCTTCGAAAATCTTCACATCATAGCCCATCTTTGCCAGGTCGCCCGCGCAGGTAAGACCGGCAGGACCGGAACCGATCACGGCGACCTTTTTGCCGCGGCGTTCCTTCGGAGGCTGCGGGGAGACGCCATGCTCTCTGGCCCAGTCGGCAACGTAGCGCTCCATCTTGCCGATGGAGACAGGCTCTCCCTTTATTCCCAGTATGCACTGGCCCTCGCACTGTGATTCCTGGGGGCAGACACGGCCGCAGACCGCAGGAAGAGAAGAGGACTCTGCTATGACGCCTGCCGCTGCCGCTATGTCGCCTTCCTTTATCATGGCGATAAAGCCGGGAATGTTGATCCCTACCGGGCAGCCGCCTACGCAGCGGGGATTCTTGCAGTTCAGGCATCGTGTGGATTCCTCTGCAGCTTCCTCGTCATTGTATCCAAGACATACCTCATCAAAATTCTTTGCCCGCACCGCGGGATCCTGCTCGCGAACGGGAACTTTCTTCATTCTGTCTGCCATTACCGGTCACCTCCGCACATACCGCATCCGCCGTGATGCGTATCGCCTTCCTGAAGGGCAAGCATGGCCCTTCCCTCTTCAGTCTTATAAGTCTTCTGGCGCTCCATGGCCAGGTCAAAATCTACCTTGTGGCCGTCAAACTCGGGACCGTCAACACAGGCAAACTTCACCTCGCCGCCGACGATCAGTCTGCAGGCGCCGCACATACCTGTTCCGTCTACCATGATAGGGTTCATGCTGACTACGGTCGGAATGCCCAGCTCCTTTGTGAGCTTGCAGACAAACTTCATCATGATGACCGGGCCGATGGCTACGCAGTGATCATAATGCCTGCCGTCTTCCTTAACCAGCTTCTCTATCAGGCCGGTGACCATACCGTGATAGCCGCAGGAGCCGTCGTCCGTGGCTATATAGAGATTGCCGGCTGCTGCCCGCATCTCGTCCTCCAGCATGAGCAGATCTTTGGACTTGGCGCCGATGATAACATCTACATCTATGCCGTGCTCATGCATCCATTTCACCTGCGGATAGACCGGAGCTGCTCCGACGCCGCCGCCCACAAAGAGCATCTTCTTTCTGCGCAGCTCTTCAGGGGCCATATCGATCAGATTGGACGGCCGGCCCAGGGGTCCTGTCACGTCCATAAAGCTGTCCCCGGCCTTCAGGCGCGCCATCTTGGTGGTGGATGCGCCTACAGTCTGAAATACGATCGTTACTGTGCCTGCCTCGCGGTCATAATCACAGATGGTCAAAGGGATCCTCTCTCCCTCTTCGTCCGTCTTGACGATCAGAAACTGACCCGGCTGGCAGGCCCTCACTACCCATTTTGCCTCTACAACCATCAGAAAATTCTTCTCTGAAAGCTGTCTGGCTTCAAGAATTTTGTACATATGCCTTCCCTCGCTCATAAAATCAATACAGTATACAAATTCAATTAGTGCCAATTCTACTATATTTACAGATTGTATGCAAGACTTTGCCAGTCCCCGAAAACAATTTTTTCAGAAGTTCATCTCTTCCAGAAAATGTTCTGTAAAGTATTCATTATTGGAAAGATAAATTTCGGAAGCCGCCTGCCGGATCGCGGAAAGGCTTCCCCGGTCTCCTTCCCGGATCAGGCGGATCAGGCCTGTCAGGCAGCTGTTGCCGCGGGGTTTGATGCGGTCCCGCGGCAGCTTCGGAAGCAGACCGGTACGCACAGCGGCATCCACGTCCAGCTCCAGGCCGAAGCCGCCGGCCAGATCCAGGTAAATATCTCTGCCATCCGGCCCGGCATTTCCTGCCGTCTGTATCCCGCAGGACCCTGCAGGCTCCTGCCTGCAGCCGCGGGCAGCTTCTGCAGCCAGAGTATCGAGGCCGGCACGCACAGCTGCCTTGGCCTGCTGGAACTGGCGGATGTCCTCCTGGGTCAGGTAAAGTCTGCCCGGTACCAGCTCCACTCCATTGCGGAAACGGGGACGCAGTGCCCCAGTCCTGTCCATCAGCCGGCCCCGCAGCAGTTCAGAAACGCAGCTGATCAGGCCGGAGCCGCACAGGCCGACCGCTTTAGCTCCTCCTATGGTAACCGGACGGACGAGACCGCCCTGGATCCGCACACTGCTGATGGCGCCCGGGATGCCGGCGCAGCCGCAGCTGATAGATCCGCCTTCAAAAACCGGTCCCGCCGAAGCTGAATCCACCAGGATCCGGCCGCCGCAGGCGGCCGCCATCTCCGCGTTGGTTCCCAGGTCCAGAAAGAGATGGATGTCGTCTCTTTCTTCCTTTATATAGTCTTCATAACCGCAGGCATAGAGCCCCGCCAGGATGTCCGCCCCTACAAAGGGAGAGATGCCGGGCAGGATCTGCACCCGGCTGCCGCCGTATCCTGTCTCCTCCAGGAAGGGGAGCGACTGCGCCTGCAGCGTGACTCCGTCCAGATAGTCAGAATAGAAGGGATACGCCGCCAGGCCTTCACAATCAGCGCCCAGCAGCAGGTGGATCATGGCCATATTGCCGGCCAGATATATCTCTTTCGCCTGCAGGCCGCCGGCCTGGTCCCGCAGCGCGGCAAGACCGCGGGCCAGATCTGTGCAGATCAGCTTCTGCAGCTTATCCCCGCTCCCGTCCATGCTGGCCTTTATCCTGGAGACCACATCGGCTCCGTAGGACCGCTGATGGTTTAGGCCCCGGTATTGACTGAGGATCTTCCCGCTCATGCGGTCCACCAGGCACATGGCTACGGTCGTGCTGCCGATATCCACGGCCGCCGCGTACCGCGCATGATCCCCGGAAAAGGATGCCGGCGCCTGTCCGCAGCTTCCTTTCTCTTTCTCATCAGGCCTGGCAGCAGCCGCGGCCTGCTCAGACACCCCTGCCGCCCGGATCTGTTCTTCCGCGGGCCTGTTTATCTCTATCAGGCAGTCACGACTGATCCGGCACTGGCAGCCCAGCCGCCAGCCCTGCGCCAGTTCCTCTGGCCGCAGCACCTGTTCGTCCATAGGGCCGGGCAGCTCTGCTCCTTCCAGAAAACGGACCCGGCATTTACCGCAGACACCTCTGCCGCCGCAATCCATAGGCAGAAAGATCCCGTTTCTCACCAGTACATCCGGCAGGGCCTGGTCCCCGCCCTCCGCCCGGATCCACAGCCGTCTTTTTCCATCCGGCAGGATTTCAGTTTTCTCGATCTTCAAGACTCTGCTCCTTATGTCCCGTCTTTTTCTTCCTGTTATCATAACGGCCGTTGTTGAACTTCTGGAATGTGACCAGGTCCTTCTTCCCTTCCAGAAAACGGTCTTCCTCGCTGAATATACAGCCGCAGTACTGCTGGCGGTAGAGTCCCAGCGCCTTCGCCTGCTCCTGTCCCTCCTGAAAATGAGGCCGGAAATCCCGGTAGGCGAATGTGATCCCGTATTTTTGAGCCATATTTTCCCCGGTTCTCTTTATCAGCTCATGCTTCTGATAAGGGCTGATCAGCAGTGTGGTGCTGAAAGCGTCATAACCGTTCTCAGCGGCATAGCGGGCTGTCTCTTCCAGCCGGCACTGATAGCACCAGGCACAGCGGGCCTCATAGCGGGGGTAGACATGATCTATAAAATCCCGCAGGCCGTAATCATTCTCCACGATCAGCTTCATGCTGATATCTCTGGCATAATCTATCAGTGTTGTCTTTCTTTTTTTATATTCCTTCACCGGATGAATGTTGGGGTTGTACCAGAATCCGGTCGGTTCTGTGCCCTCGCTCCGCAGCTGGTCAATACAGGCGACGCTGCAGGGAGCACAACATATATGCAGCAATAATCTCATATTTTCCCCCGCTTTCTGAATTCATTTTCATTATAGCACGGCGGCCGGCTGAAAAATGTGGCAAAGGCAAAAGAAAAGATTTGCAAATGACTTGCATTTTATTTTTATATGCGTATAATAGGATTCTGCAGGCATTTGCAAATAGTTTGCATTTTTAGATATAAAGAGCTTCAGGAGGCGCATTCATGTCCAGAGAATATCATTCTAAGTATAAAAGCTGGATCATCCGCTATTTTTCCGTCAGTCCCGAGCGGCGGGCCAGCGTCCAGAAGGTTTATGAAGATATGAACGAGGACGGTATGCGGGCAAATCTGACCACTGTCTACAGAAATCTGGACCGGCTGGCCGATGACCGGATCCTGCGCAAGCAGAAGGTTCCCGGCGAAGACGGCTTCAGCTATCAATATATACAGCCTGACATGGGCTGCAGCGAACATCTGCACCTCTACTGCAGCCGCTGCGGAAAGGTTTTCCATCTTAACTGTGATTTTATGCAGAAAATTGCCCTGCATCTGCACAGGGAACATGGTTTCAGTCTCAACTGCCGGGACTCCATGATCGTGGGCCTGTGCGAGGACTGCCGGAAGGCAGAAGAAGAGAAAAGAAAGGATGAACAGGCATGATAGAGATTCTGACAGACGCGCTCCTGGATGCTTTTCTAGACACCATAAAGCTTCTTCCCTTCCTTTTTGTCACCTATCTGCTTATGGAGTATCTGGAAAGAAAGACCGGAGATAAATCGGCCGCCATCCTGTCCAGCATAGGAAAGCTTGCCCCGGTCTTTGGCGGACTGGCCGGGATTGTTCCCCAGTGCGGTTTCTCCGCGGCAGCCTCCAGCCTTTACGCCGGCGGCCTGATCTCCGTGGGAACATTGCTGGCGGTATTTCTGTCCACATCCGACGAGATGCTCCCGATCTTCATATCCGAGCAGGTCGCGGTGCCGACCATAGCCGCCATCCTCATCACCAAGGCGGTCCTGGGCATCGTCAGCGGTCTGGGCGTAGATTTCCTGCTGCGCTTTACAAAATATAAACACAAGACCGAGAAACACATCCGGGATGCCTATGAGGATGAGAATGAATCCGAAGAGCACGGCATATTCTATGAAGCTCTGCAGCACAGCATCCGCATCACTATTTTCATATTTCTAATCACCCTGGTGCTCACCATCCTTGTGGAGGGACTGGGCAAGGATACCATATCCGGCTTTCTGTCCGGCCAGCCCGTCTTCGGCGTCTTCCTGTCCGCCCTGATCGGCCTCATCCCCAACTGCGCAGCTTCCGTCATCATCACCCAGCTTTATCTGGACGGTCTTCTGGGATCCGGTCAGATGATAGCAGGCCTCCTGGTCGGAGCCGGCGTCGGCCTGCTGGTACTCTTCAGGAGCAACCGCCGCCATATGAAGGAAAATTTCCTGGTAACAGCCATGCTCTATATCATCGCCGTCTTCTGGGGTCTGCTCATAGAAGCCCTGGGCATCCGCTTCTGAGCAGAAAATCCATGGTCATGCTTTTATTTTTCATTGCAAAGATTTTAACTTCTTTTTATAATGATAAGAAATAATCCGGAAAAGGAGTCAAAAAAAGCATGGAAGAAACACAGGAAAAAAAGCCCCGCAAAAAAATGCCCCTTGCCGGCCAGATCTTCATTGCCCTGGTGCTGGCCCTGATCGCCGGCATGCTGCTGCAGAGTCATTCCGACATCGCGGTCAGCTATATCCGGCCCTTCGGAACCATATTCCTGAATCTGGTCAAGTTCATCGTCGTGCCGGTCGTCCTCTTCTCGATCATGTCCGGCGTCATTTCCATGAGCGATATTAAAAAAGTCGGCGCCATCGGCGGAACCGCTGTTGTCTACTATATGCTGACGACAGCGTGTGCAACGACCATCGGCCTGATATTCGCAAATCTCTTCAAGAAAACCTACCCGGTCCTGAGCACGTCCGGTCTGGCATATGAGAAGCCGGAAGCTGTCTCCTTTATGGATACCATCGTAAATATCTTCCCCTCCAACTTCATCACCCCCATGTCCGAGGCAAATATGCTCCAGGTCATCGTGATGGCGCTGCTGATCGGATTCGCCATCATCCTGGTGGGAAAGAAGGCCGAGCCTGTCATAGACCGCATCAATATCTGGAATGAGATCTTCATGAAGGTCATGGACATGATCCTTCGCCTGTCCCCTATCGGCGTCTTCTGCCTGCTCTGTCCGGTCGTAGCCGAAAACGGGGCCAAGATCATCGGCTCCCTGGGGCTGGTCCTGCTGACCGCCTATATCTGCTATGTGGTCCACGCCGTCTGTGTCTACTCAGCAACGGTCCGCGCGCTCGGCGGCATGTCTCCGGCCAGATTCTTCAAGGGAATGCTGCCGGCCATGCTCTTCGCCTTCTCCAGCGCCTCCTCTGTGGGAACCCTCCCTCTTAATATGGAGTGTACAGAAAAGCTGGGTGCCCCTAAGGAGATCACATCCTTTGTTCTTCCGCTGGGCGCCACCATCAATATGGACGGAACCGCGATCTATCAGGGTGTCTGCGCGATATTCATCGCTTCTTGCTACGGCATAAACCTGACATTTCCGCAGATGGTTACCATCGTACTGACGGCTACTCTGGCTTCCATCGGGACCGCCGGTGTTCCCGGAGCCGGTATGATCATGCTGGCCATGGTCCTGGAATCCGTCGGTCTGCCTGTAGACGGCATCGCCCTGGTAGCCGGCGTAGACCGGATATTCGATATGGGGCGCACAACACTCAACATCACAGGTGACGCTTCCTGCGCGCTGATCGTATCCCACCTGCAGGAAAAGCGGGCAAAGAAGAAAGCAAAAGCAGGCAGCAGTCTTTAGATCCCGCTGCCCTCGTATTTCAAAAGGTCCCCAATTGTCAGATCTGACAATTGAGGACCTTTTCCATTATATAAATTCATATAAATTCTATTTCAGGGATCCTATGAATCTCTGGATCTCTCCCATATCATTGAGGATCCGCTTCTCGCCGTCCTGCTCCACAAAGAGGGCGGGAACCGCGTAGATATGGTTTTCCAGCGCCAGCGCAGAGCCTTCCTCATCCTCGGCGAACAGGGACCGGTAGGCGATATCTTTCTCGTCCAGCATGGCTTTGGTCATCTTGCACTTGGGGCAGGTATGGGTGGAGAGAACGGTGATATGGACATCCTGCTTCCCGCTGTCCTTCTCCTTCCGCTCGGGCCTGATCCCCAGTTTGGGGCCTGCCTCCCTGACGGAGCCGGCTGCCTCTTCCTTCTGCAGCGCATCCAGTCCCTGCATCTCCGCGGGTTCATAGGTCCTGCGGTTCTCAAACTCGGACACCTTGCCGTCGTTCCAGTTCTTGATCGGCCGGTAGTAGCCTGTGATCCGGGAGTAGATCTCCGTCTCCTTTCCGCAGACCGGGCAGACAGCATGCCCGCCGGCTATATAGCCATGCTCGCTGCAGACAGAGTATGTCGGGGAGATCGTATAGTAAGGCAGGCGGAAATTCTCGGCGACCCGTCTGACCAGATGCGCGCAGGACTTCCAGTCGGGGATCCGCTCGCCCAGGAAGGCATGGAATACCGTACCGGATGTGTAGAGGGTCTGCATCTCATCTTCCTTCTCCAGGGCGTCAAAGATATCGTCTGTATAGCCCACCGGCAGATGTGTGGAATTCGTATAGAAGGGAGCCTGGCCGGGCTTTGCAGCTGTGATGATGTCAGGGAAGTCTTCCCTGTCATGCTTTGCAAAGCGGTAGGTGGTGGACTCAGCCGGAGTTGCCTCCAGATTAAAGAGAGCACCGTATTCCTCCTGGTAATCAGACAGCCTGTCCCGCATATGATTCATGATCTCAATGGCAAGATCCCTGCCCTCCTGGCTGGTCAGATCACACTCTGCCCAGCAGGCGTTCTGCAGGGCTTCATTCATGCCGATGAGGCCGATGGTGGAGAAATGATTATCAAATCTTCCCAGATAACGCTTTGTATAAGGATAAAAGCCGCTGTCCAGAAGCTTTGTGATGACGCGGCGCTTTATATCCAGAGACCGGGCCGCAATGTCCATATATTTATCCAGAAGCCGGTAGAACTCAACCTTTGAATGGGACAGGTAAGCAAGCCTGGGCAGGTTCAGGGTGACGACGCCGACGGAACCGGTAGATTCCCCGGAGCCGAAGTAGCCGCCGCTCTTCTTGCGCAGCTCACGCAGGTCCAGCCGCAGCCGGCAGCACATGGAGCGCACATCAGAAGGCTTCATGTCGGAGTTAATGTAGTTGGAAAAATAAGGGGTGCCGTACTTGGCGGTCATCTCGAAGAGCATGCGGTTGTTCTCCGTATCGGACCAGTCAAAATCTTTGGTGATAGAATAGGTGGGAATGGGATACTGGAATCCCCGCCCTTCGGCGTCGCCCTCGATCATGATCTCTATGAAGGCCTTGTTGACCATATCCATCTCCCGCTTGCAGTCTCCGTAGGTAAAATCCATCTCTTTGCCTCCGATGATGGCCTTTGCCCCTGCCAGGTCCTCCGGAACAGTCCAGTCCAGCGTGATGTTGGTAAAAGGAGCCTGGGTTCCCCAGCGGGAGGG
>ONFL01000017.1 GCA_900317095.1 uncultured Eubacteriales bacterium
AGGGATGCCGCTTTTGCGGCTGTTGTGGAGAAAGTGTCCGCAGACCGGCAGATCTGTGCCTTTTATCTGCTGGGGGAAGCTTTTGATTCTGAAGAGAACATGAGCTGGATGGACAGGTCACTGAAAACACTGTGCGGCCGGCACCGCCACGTTTTTATGGGGCAGAACCTGTACGGAAGAGGCGCAGCCTGGAACAGCTATTTCCTGATGGAACCCTCTGCCCTGCCTGATGTACAGATCCTTGGCGGGGATATTTCTGAATACAGCCTGGTACTGAAGACGAACTGGGGCGCGCCGGCGGCTGACCTTGTGCTGCTGCCGGCAGGCGGTACCTGGTACGGCAGCAGCGGAATGTGCTGTGTAATGACAGATGATATGGAAAAACTGCCTGTTTCTATCCGGGATCTTTCCGGAAAGGAACGGGGGCAGGCTCTGCTGCCGCTGGATTTTCTTCCGGCCAGGCCGCAGGGATGCACAAAGCTGCGCCTGTGTGCGAAGCTGACTGCCGCCGGCCGCTTCCAGGTAAGCATTGAAGATCTGGGCTTTGGCAGTATGTTTCCGGCATCCGGTCAGAAGAAAGTCTGTGATTTCGGCCCCGACGGAAAGACCGGGCCCGAGGATGTCACTGCCGCTGCCGCACAGGAGGACACGGGGGAGCCTTTCGGCGCAAAGGAAGCTGCCGGGACACCTGTCCCTGAAAAAGAGGGGCGGCTTCTGGAAGCTTTTGAGCCCTGCGCGGACGCTTTTACGGCACCGGTATCGGGCGTAAAGATCTATTCTCCGGAGGAACTGTGCTATTATATCGCCGGCAATATTTATGCCATAACACCAGAGTTTTTCAGCGGACAGTTTTACGACTGGCTGGACGAGGCTGCCGGAACCGGAGAACTTTCCCGCCGCATGCGGCAGCTGGCCGATAACGGCAAGGGACCTTCCGATATGGCCGGTCTGCTGCTGAGAGCCGTCCGTTATCTGGATGATAAGAAGACGGCGGACCTGATCCGGGCAATAGGCAGGATAGAGGAAGAGACCCCTCTACAGCGCTGCAAAAGCATGGCTGACAGCCTGTGCACTTATGGCAGGTATATGCAGGCCCTGAAACAGTATCATCATGGAGCCTGTCTGATGACCGGAGATGGGAAGGAAGGGGAAGACGCGGCTTTCTGTGCTTCCTTCTGGAACAATATGGCGGTCTGCCTTCTTCATCTGCATGACCTTACTTCAGCAGCCGATAGCATGCGCCGGGCATCCGAGGCAGATCCGGCCGGCCCCTACGTCCGAAGATATCTTTATATCCTGCGGATGGGAAAGATGGATCGTCTTATTCACGATGAGGCAGTCTCCGGCAGGGTCACAGAGACGGATATGCAGGACATCATGCGGGAATACGACAGTGCTGTCGAAGAATATGACAGGTCAGAGCGCTGCGCAGATTTGAAGGGAAAATTTTTATCCCGGAAGGAGCAGGACAGGTCCTGTATTCCCTGTGTAAAGGAATTCACAGACAACCTTAGTTCCCTTTTTAATGGCTGATTTCTGAGGGGACAACAGGACAAAAGACCGGAGGAGAATATGGACAGACAGTGGATCACACAGTATAGTCATCATCTGAACCGGGATATGCACATCCTGGTCCATGGCCAGGGAGGCGTGCCTTTTATGGCATTTCCCTGCCAGAACAGCATGTGCACAAATTATGAAGAATTTGGTATGATCGATACCATAAGCGATTATCTGGATCAGGGAAAAATCCAGTTTTTCACGGTGGATACGGTAGACCGGGAAAGCTTTTCAGATAAATATGGAGATAAAGAGCACCGTGCCTGGATGCAGGAATGCTATTATCGGTATATAATAGAGGAAGCTCTGCCGCTGGTAGGACAGATAAACGGAACCGGCATGCTGCCGGTGACCTTCGGCTGCAGCCTGGGAGCCACGCATGCTTCCATAGCCTTCCTGAGACGGCCGGATCTGCTGGGAGGCATGCTCTGTCTGTCTGGACTTTACGACAGCACATGGTTCTGGGACGGCTGGTGCAATGACATTCTCTATGACAATTCACCGGCAGTTTTTCTGGCCAATATGCCCGCAGACCATCCCTATATAGATATTTACAATCAGCGCAAGATCGTGATCTGCGCCGGGCAGGGCCCCTGGGAGGACGCGGGCCTGCCTTCTGTATATGCCATGAGAGACATTTTCACGGCAAAAGGCATACACGCCTGGGTGGATCTGTGGGGACATGACGTGAGCCATGACTGGCCCTGGTGGAAGAAGGAAATGCGGTATTTTCTGCCGCATTTTATATAAAACAGACAGATGATATGCAAAAAAATAGAAACGAGGATAAAAACCTATGAAGATGGAAAAGACCTATGATCCTGCGGCTATTGAGTCGAGGATTTATGACAGATGGCTGGAGAATAAATATTTCCACGCCGAAGTAAATAAAAGCAAAAAGCCGTTCACGATCGTCATGCCGCCTCCCAATATTACGGGCAAGCTGCATATGGGCCACGCGCTGGACAACACCATGCAGGATATCCTGATCCGCTATAAGAGGATGCAGGGCTATGAGGCCCTGTGGCAGCCGGGCACAGACCATGCCAGCATCGCGACCGAGGTAAAGATCATCAATACCCTCAAGGAGGAGGGCATTGACAAGGAAGATCTGGGGCGGGAGAAGTTCCTGGAGCGTGCCTGGGCCTGGAAAGAGGAATACGGCGGGAATATCATCCGTCAGCTCAAGAAACTGGGCTCCTCCGCTGACTGGGACCGGGAGCGTTTTACCATGGATGAAGGATGCTCTAAGGCTGTTCAGGAGGTTTTCCTGCGCCTGCACAAGAAGGGCTACATCTACAAAGGTTCGCGGATCATAAACTGGTGTCCTGTCTGCCAGACGACCATATCCGACGCAGAGGTAGAGCATGTGGACCAGGCAGGACATTTCTGGCATATCCGCTACCCGATCGCCGGCGAGGAGGGCCGTTTTATTGAGATAGCCACCACCCGGCCCGAGACCCTGCTTGGTGATACAGCGGTTGCTGTCCATCCGGATGACGAGCGCTACACGGATCTGGTCGGAAAGTACTGCATTCTGCCTCTTGTGGGGAGACAGATCCCGATCATTGCCGACAGCTATGTTGACAGGAAATTCGGCACCGGAGCGGTAAAGATCACCCCGGCCCATGACCCCAACGATTTTGAGATGGGAAAGCGGCATGATCTTCCGGAGATCAACATCATGAATGATGATGCCACCATAAATGAACAGGGCGGAAAATACCAGGGCATGGACCGATACGAAGCGAGAGACGCCATCGTGGAAGATCTGAAGAAGGGCGGTTATCTGGCCGGCATAGAAGATATGACCCACTCGGTCGGTACCCATGACCGCTGTCACACGACCGTTGAGCCTCTGGTAAAGCCTCAGTGGTTCGTTGCCATGAAGGAAATGGCAAAGCCGGCTATAGAAGCGATCAAGAATGGACAGCTGCGCTTTGTCCCTGAGCGTTTCAACAAGACATACCTGCAGTGGCTGGAGAATATCCGCGACTGGTGCATATCCAGACAGCTCTGGTGGGGGCACAGGATCCCGGCTTACTATTGTGATGACTGCGGCGAGATCGTTATAGACCGGGAGATGCCGCATGTCTGCCCCAGGTGCGGCGGAACGCATTTTACGCAGGATCCGGACACCCTGGACACCTGGTTCTCTTCGGCTCTGTGGCCCTTCTCCACTTTGGGCTGGCCGGACAAGACGCCGGAGCTGGATTATTTCTATCCGACGGATGTGCTGGTGACCGGTTATGATATCATTTTCTTCTGGGTAGTCCGCATGGCCTTCTCAGGCCTGGAGCAGATGGGAGATGTTCCCTTCCATACGGTTCTGATCCACGGTCTGGTCCGCGATGCCCAGGGCCGGAAGATGAGCAAGTCCCTGGGCAACGGCATAGATCCCCTGGAGGTTATAGATAAATACGGCGCAGATGCGCTGCGTCTGACCCTGATCACCGGCAACGCGCCCGGCAACGATATGCGTTTTTACTGGAAGAGGGTAGAGGCAAGCCGCAATTTTGCGAATAAGGTATGGAACGCCTCCCGTTTCCTGCTGATGAATTTTGAACAGGCGGCACAGGAAGGCATTTCCATAGATCATGTCACCCTGGACGACCTTACCATGGCTGACCGCTGGATCCTTTCCAGAGTCAACAAGACAGCCCGGGAGGTTACAGAGAACCTGGATAAGTTCGAATTGGGGATCGCGGTTTCCAAGGTTTATGATTTTATCTGGGAAGAGTTCTGTGACTGGTACATAGAGATGGTAAAGCCCCGTCTGTATGACAAGGACGACCGCAGCAGCAAGGCGGCGGCCCTGTGGACTTTGAAGACCGTGCTGATCCAGGCGCTTAAGCTTCTGCATCCCTACATGCCTTTTATCACAGAGGAGATATTTTGCAATGTGCAGGACGAGGAAGAATCCATCATGATCTCCTCTTGGCCGGTATATAAGGATGAGTGGAATTTTGAGGAAGACGAAAATGCCATAGCCATGATCCAGGAAGCCGTACGCGGCATCCGGAACATCCGCCGCGACATGAATGTACAGCCCGGACGCAAGGCCAAGGTCTATGTGGTTTCCGGGGACGCGGCCGTAAGAGAGATATTTGAGAAGGGAAGCGTCTTCTTCCGGACACTGGCATCGGCGTCCCTTGTACAGGTACAGCCCGATAAGGCCGGGATAGAAGATGACGCCGTTTCTGTTGTCGGCAGCAGATCTACTATTTATATGCCTTTTGCGGACCTGGTTGATATCGAGAAGGAGATCGCCCGGCTGACAAAAGAGGAAAAGAAGGTCCAGAGCGAGATAAAACGTGCCCAGGGCATGCTGGCAAATGAGAAATTTACTGCCAAGGCGCCGGCTGACAAGATCCAGGCGGAGCGCGACAAAGTAGTCAAATACACCCAGATGCTCGCCCAGGTACATGAAAGACTGGCGGCGCTGAAGAAATAATGACATACGAAGAGGCGGAAGAGTATATAAATTCTATCCCGCGATTTGCAAAGGAAAAATCCGCGTCCGGTCTGCGGCAGATCCTGGACCGCTTCGGAAATCCACAGGATTCATTCTCTTATATCCATGTGGCAGGTACAAACGGCAAGGGCTCTGTCTGCGCTTTCCTTGACAGTATGCTGAGGAGGGCAGGCAGGAGGACCGGCCTGTTTACTTCTCCCCATCTGGTGACGACGGCAGAGCGCATGAAGGTTGACGGGGAGATGATTTCCCGCGGGGAATTCACAGAAATATTTCTGCAGCTGAAAGAAGTTGTGGAGGAGCGGATGGGAGAAGGGTTTTCCCATCCGACTTATTTTGAGTGGCTTTATATCATGGCCATGATCTGGTTCGGAAGGCGCGGCATAGAGTACGGTGTGATAGAAACCGGTCTTGGCGGCCGTCTGGACGCGACGAATGTGATCAGGCGCCCGGCAGTCACTGTCATCACTTCCATCAGTCTGGATCACACACAGATCCTGGGAGATACCATAGAAAAAATTGCGGCTGAGAAAGCCGGGATCCTCAAAAAGGGTGTTCCGGCTGTATGCGACGCTTCCAGGCCGGAGGCGCTGGCGGTGATCCGCGAGGCGGCCGCCCGGCTGGGATGCCCTCTTTTCGAGGTTTATCCGCGGCATATTAAAAATATCTTAAATAAAGGGGAAGAGATTGATTTTTCCCTGACGGACAGTTATAATTTGCATTATGGCATAAAATTGCATACAAGTGCGGTTTATCAGGTCATGAACAGCACGCTGGCTATTAAGACCATGCAGGTGCTGCAGGCAGCAGATCCGCGTCTTAAAGATGACGACGGACAGCTTATTGCCGAAGGGATCGCGGGCACTGTCTGGCCTGCGCGCTTTCAGCAGCTACTCCCCGGCATATATGTTGACGGTGCCCACAATCCGGACGGCGCGCGCGCACTGGCCCGGACGGTGAACGAAAGTCTGGCCGGCTGTGATATCTGGCTGCTTTTTGCTGCCGCTGCTGATAAAGATTATAAAGATATGATCGCGCAGCTATGTAAGATTGAAAGGCTGAGAGCCGTTATTGTCACCCAGATCAGGGGCAGCCGCTGTGCGGGGACCCGGGGCGCCGCGGCTCTTTTCAGAGATCATCTGGATATACCTGTCCAGGAGCAGGCTGACATCAGACAGGCTCTGCTGACGGGAAGCTCTGCCGCGAGAGGAAGAGGCGCGCTGGTCTGCGCAGGGTCCCTGTACCTTGCAGGCAGCATCATGGATGTGTTGGGAGACGAACGCAGATGATTAATTTTGAGGAAGAATTAAAGAAATTTAAGCCCAGCCTGGAAGTAGACCAGGCTGAGGAGGCTATATATAAAAATGATCTTCGTGATGTGACGGATATTATTGAAGATATGCTCAGAGAACTGAAGATCTCCGACGCGGCACAGAGGCTGAGGGAGGACAAATAATGAACTGTCTCCACTGCGGAGCGCCGCTGGACAACACGTATGTCTGCCCGGACTGCGGAACAGTCAGTCAGACGGCCCGGAAGATCATCTTCTCCTCCAACTGGCATTACAACCAGGCGCTGGAGCGTACGAAGATCCGGGATCTGTCGGGAGCCTGTGCCAGTCTGGAACAGGCGCTCAAGTATAATAAGAAGAATACGCATGCCAGGAACCTGCTGGGTCTGATCTATTATCATGAGGGTGAGATCGTATCCGCTCTCGGCCAGTGGGTCATCAGCGTTCATTTTCAGCAGACGGATAATCCTGCTGCCCGCTATATTCGTACCATTCAGGACAATCCGTCCATGCTGCGGGAGGCGGACCATATCATCCGCCGTTATAATGCCGCACTGGAGGATATCCATGAGGGCAATGAAGATCTGGCGATCCTGGAACTGAAGAAAGTCGTGAACCTGAGCCCGACTTATATCCGCGCCTATCAGCTGCTGGGCCTGCTCTATATCCGCAGAAAGCAGTACGCGGCTGCCCGGCGGGCACTGATGAAGGCAGTCAAAGTAGACCGCAACAACATCACTACGCTGAGCTACCTTCGCTATGTCAATGATATTTATAAGAAGGCCGGCAAGAGCAAGGCGTCCGTCACTGATGTGCGGATCAGCGATCCCAACCCCATTGTCGTCGAGCAGAAGACCGATCAGGGCTACTCGGGCTACAATACCGGCTTTATTTCCTTTATCAATATTATTATCGGCATTATTATCGGCGCCGCGGTAATCTGGCTGCTGCTGGTTCCATCCGTTACCAAGGCCAAGGAAGCGGAGTACAATCAGGCAGTTGTCGAGTACAGCGCGCAGATATCTGACCGCAATAAGCAGATAGACAGCCTTAACAAGCAGGTGGAAGAACTGGACAGCTCCCTCAGCAAGTACAAGAACGAGGTGGGAGATGCCGTATCTGACAACGGGACCAGTTCAGACAATCTGAAAAATGCGGCTGCTTCCTATCTGGAGGGCGATCTGGAGGCTGCCGGTATGACGCTGGCGGAGATAGATCCCAATGCCATCACCGATGAGAAGGAGAAGGTTATTTATCAGAAGATCCGCCAGGGAGCAGCAGAGGAAGTCTCGGAGACACTCTATGCCAATGCCCAGGACAGTTACGACAGCGGCGATTATGTCAGCGCTATAGACGGTTATAAAAAAACGCTCCGCATGGACGAGGAGGATACCCGGGCCATGTATTATATGGGCCGGAGCTATCAGATGGTCAATGATTATGTCAATGCGGCTTCCTGGTACCAGAAGCTGATAAAGGAGTACCCGGATTCTGATTATGCACCTAGTGCGCAGAACTATCTGGAGCAGATCCAGAACGAAGCGGGCAGCGATGTTGTCAAAGCCGCCGAGACGGAGACAGGCGCGGTCAGTCAGACAGAAGCGGGCAGCCAGGAAAGCCAGGCCGGCAGCGACAGTGAGAACGGCGGGCAGGCCGCGGCTGAAGAGGAATAAGAAAGTATCATTTCTTTAGGAGAATACAATATGGAATTTTCGGAGAGGGAATTTATCCCGCTGATTCTCGGCGGAGATATCAATACCTACAGCGTTGCAAGAGCATTTTACGAGCAGTATCAGGTCAGGACCTGGGTGTTCGGAAAGTATAAGACGGGTCCCAGCTATCAGAGCCGGATCACACATTATCATGCCATCCCCGGTATAGATACTGACCGGATCTTCTTAAAAGCGATTCGCCGATTTGCCGGTCAGCATAAAGATAAGAAGATTTTCCTGATGGGCTGCGGCGACAACTATGTGGCCCTGATCGGAAAGCACAAGAAGGATCTGCCGGAGAATGTGATCGCTCCCTGCATAGACTTTGAACTCATGGACATACTGCAGCAGAAGGAAGAATTCTATAAGCTGGCGGACGAGTACGGCATCGACCATCCGGCGACCCTGATCTACCGTCCGGAGATGGGCATGGATTTCCGGATGGATTTCGGCTATCCCTGCATCCTCAAGCCTTCTGACGGTATCCAGTACTGGGAGCATCCCTTTGCCAGCCAGAACAAGGTCTACACCATAAAGAACAGGGCTGAGCTTGAGCAGGTGATCAGCGACATTTATGGGGCAGGATATGCCGGTTCCCTTATCATCCAGGATATGATCCCCGGTAATGACGAATATATGAGGGTGCTGACTTCCTACTCTGACCAGAACGGCAAGGTGAAGATGATGTGCCTGGGCCATGTCCTGCTGGAGGAACATACTCCCAAGGGCAAGGGCAATCACGCGCTGATCCTGACAGAGTACGATCACGATCTGCTGGAGAAGGTCAGAAAACTCCTGGAGGATCTGCACTATGTCGGATTTTCTAACTGTGATATTAAATACGACCGCCGGGACGGCAAATTCAAGTTTTTCGAGCTGAATACCCGTCAGGGCCGCAGCAATTATTATGTGACCGGTTCCGGCTTCAACATTGCCTATTATCTGGTAGAAGACTATATCTACCATCATGATATTCCTGTTGAATACGCTAAGGAACCGCATCTGTGGACCGTTGTTCCCTTCGCTGTCGCTTTTCGTTATGTAAAGGACAGGAAGACAAAGCAGCAGATGGCCCGCCTGATCCTCAAGGGCGAGTGGGTTAATCCTATTTTCATGAAGGGGGATCTGGGCATGCCCAGACTGGCAAGGATGATCAAGACGCATCTCAGCCATTATTACAAATTTGCCAGATACTATAAATAAATATAATGGGGTAGTTGAATGATGAAAAAAGTTCTTGGCGTGATCGGAGGAATGGGCCCGGAGGCGACAGCTTATTTTTATGAGGAAGTGATCGCCCACACGAAGGCAGAGCGGGATCAGGATCATATAGATATGGTCATCTTAAGCCATGCCTCCATGCCGGACCGTACCGCCGCCATCCTTTCCGGGGATGACAGAGGGATCATGCAGAGCATGGAGCGGTCTGTCCGCATGCTGGAGAACTGCGGGGTGCAGAACATAGCCATACCCTGCAATACATCCCATTATTTCTATGACAGGATACAGGGGCTGACGCAGATCCCGGTCATCAATATGCCGGGTGAAAGCGTGTCCTATATCTGCAGGCTGTATCCCCAGGCGGTCCGGGTCGGGATCATGGCTACCGATGGTACGCTGCGGACCGGAATTTACGCGAATGTCCTGCAGGAGGCCGGCCTTGTACCGGTCGTTCCGGGGGTCCAGGCGCAGAAAGCGGTCATGTCCCTGATCTATGACGATATAAAAACAGGCAGAGATGGAGATCCGGCAAAATTTGAGCAGGCATACCGGGACCTGACAGAGCAGGGTGCGGATCTTGTCATTCTGGCGTGTACGGAGATCTCCGTCTATAAGAAGAAACATACCATACCGGCGAACTGTCTGGATGCGATGGATGTACTGGTACGCGAGTCGGTGATCCGCTCCGGTGCTGAGTATGTCTGAGAGCCGGGCAGGATAAAGGAGCCAGAAATTTGGAATATTATACACTGGATACCTATATAGAAGCGCTGCGCAGGGCCGGCCTGCTTTTGAAAGCAGATGCAGCCGGATGCGGCGCAGAGAAAGTAAAAGGACTCACCTATGATTCCAGACAGGTGGAGGAGGGGACTCTTTTTATATGCAAGGGAGCAGCCTTTCGGGAGGAATATCTTAAGGCTACTGTGAAAAGCGGTGCGATGGCGTACGCGGCTGAAAAAGATTATGGACTGGAAGGATTTCCCTGTCTGATCACATCGGATATCCGCAAAGCCATGCCGCTGCTGGCGGACCGCTTTTTCTGCACTCCGCAGAATGATCTGACGATCACCGCCTTCGGAGGTACAAAGGGCAAGTCCACCTCCGCCTATTACATGAAGGCAGTTGTAGATGATTATATGAGAGCAGAGGGTAAGGCTGAGAGCGCGATCCTCTCTACCATCGATAATTATGATGGTGTTGTCCGCGAGGAATCTCACATGACGACACCTGAATCTGTGGAGCTGCACAGGCATTTCCGCAATGCCGTGGACAGCGGCATCAGCTGGCTGGAGATGGAGGTTTCAAGCCAGGCCCTCAAGTATGACAGGGTAGACGGCATCCGCTTTGACGCTGCTGTTTTCCTCAATATTTCCGAAGACCATATCAGTCCCAGCGAGCACAAGGATTTTGAGGATTACTTTACTTCCAAGATGAAGATGTTCGCGCAGACCGATAAGGCCATCGTTAACCTGGACAGTGATCTGACAGGCCGGATCCTGGAATACGCCAAGGCTTCCGGAAGCTGCCATACCTTCAGTCTTAAGGATCCGCAGGCAGATTTTTATGGCTATGATCTCAAAAAGACCCAGAAGGGTATTTCTTTCCGGGCCCGCTGCGCAGATTTTGATGAAGATTTTTCCATCTCCATGCCGGGCATGTTCAATGTGGAAAATGCTATGGGTGTGATCGCAGCAGCCTATCTGCAGGGAATCCCCGTGGAATATATCCGCAGCGGACTGGCCCGCGCCAGATCCAGCGGACGTATGGAACTGTTTTCAAACAGGGATAAGAGTATTATCGCCATCGTGGATTATGCCCACAACAAGCTGAGCTTTGAGAAAATATTTGACGCCGCCGCCAGGGAATATCCCGGCCGGAAGATCGTTTCCGTCTTCGGCTGCACCGGGGGCAAGGGCCTTGACCGGCGTCCCCTTATGGGCGCTGTCGCGGCACAGTACAGCTGCCGGGTATATCTGACGACAGACGATCCGGGACCGGAAGATCCCCTGGACATATGTGCCCAGGTAAAGCCGGTGATAGAGCAGTCCGGCTGCCCCTGCGAGATTATAGAAGACCGCGGTCTTGCCATACACAAGGCTGTTTTTGACTGTCATGAACCTACGCTTCTTCTGGTGCTTGGCAAGGGGAATGATTCGACCCAGAAGATCTGCGGAAAACTGGCACCCTACAAGACAGATGAATTTTATGTTAAACGCTATCTGGAGGAATATGATGAGGCTCCTTTTCATGCGGGCTGTTTTCACAGAGGCGCTTCAGACGGAGAGAAAAAATAATGTGTGGAATAGTTGGATATACAGCTAAGCAGGCAGTGGAGAAAAGAATCCTGGATTCACTGGAGCTGCTGGAGTACAGAGGTTATGACAGCGCCGGTCTGGCCCTGTTCGATACAGATACGGAGCAGGTAGAGGTGCGCAAATGTGCCGGGAGAGTCAGCGACCTGAGAGATCTGTGCGGCCGGGAGGCGGTGCATGGGCTGTGCGGCATCGGACATACGCGCTGGGCTACCCATGGCGGTGTCAGCGACGAGAATGCCCATCCCCACCGTGTCGGCTGTGTGACGCTGGTTCATAACGGCATCATAGAAAATTTCGAGGAGATCAAGGATCACTATGGACTGGGACAGTACCTTTTTTCCCAGACAGACACCGAGGTCGTTGCAGCCCTGATCAACAGCTTTTACAACGGGCATCCCCGGGAGACCATCCGCCGGGCCGTGCGCTGCCTGAAGGGAACATTTGCTCTGGTCATCATGTTTGACGATCATCCGGATGTCATCTACGCTGTCCGCAATGTCAGCCCCATCGTGGCTGCCTATATTCCCTCCGGTACCATGCTTGCATCGGACGTGGCGGCATTGGGCGGTCAGGCGGATCGTTATATCGTGGTTCCTGAATACACCATCGTTGAGCTGCACAAGAGCGCCATCCTCCTCTATGATGAAGCGGACAGACGGATAGAGCCGGAATATTATGATATAGACTGGGATACGACCAGAGACGGCAAGGGGAATTATCCCTTCTATATGGAGAAGGAGATCATGGAGCAGCCGGACACGATCCGCCGCACCCTGGCCGGAAGGATAAAGGACGGACATATCAGCCTGGAAAAGGATGGTGTGCCGGACCAGCTGCTGGCGGACTGCCAGCGGATCTGCGTCGTAGCCTGCGGTACGGCCATGCATGTCGGCCAGCTGGGCAGTGAGCTTGTGCGCAAGATCCTCCACATGCACATGGATGTGGAATATGCATCCGAGTTCATGTATATGGATCCGGTCATAGATGAAAAGACGCTGGTGCTGGCCATCTCCCAGTCAGGAGAGACCATAGATACACTGGAAGCTCTGAAATATGCCCGCCGGCTGGGCGCCAGGAGCATAGGCATCATCAATGTCCGCGGCTCTTCTATTGCGCGGGAAAGCGACTATGTCATGTATACAGACGCTGGCCCGGAGATAGCGGTAGCCAGTACAAAGGCCTACACAAATCAGCTGGCGGCCTTCTATGCACTGATCGGACGGATGGCAGTGGTCCGCGGGATATTTGACCGGGAGCAGGAAAGAGAATACGCGGAAAATCTGCTGCAGGTGCCTGATAAGATCCAGCTTGTCCTGAACCGCCGGGCTGAGATCCACAAAATCGCCCGCTCTCTGCTGGAAGCCAAGGACGCCTTCATGATCGGCCGCGGCATGGATTATTCCATTCTGCTGGAGGGAGCGCTCAAACTCAAGGAGGTCTCCTATATTCACACGGAAGCTTATGCTTCCGGAGAACTGAAGCATGGCACCATTGCTCTGATCACGCAGGAAACTCCCGTCATCGCCGCCGTCACCCAGGACGACCTGCGCGACAAGGAGCTTTCAAATATCCGTGAGGTGCAGTCCAGAGGAGCCAGTGTGACTCTGCTGCTGCGGGAAGATATCGCTGCGGACGGGATAGACTGTGATTATATCTTCCAGCTGCCCCAGATGCCGTCCCTGTTTATGGGCTTTCCGGCATCCGCTGCCTTGCAGCTGCTGGCATATTATGTTTCCTCCGACCGCGGCCTGGATGTGGATAAACCCAGGAACCTGGCCAAGGTTGTAACCGTGGAATAAGAACCTAAAGGTAAAAGGACCGCCTCCGGGACAGCCGGAGGCGGTCTTTCTGTATATTACCAGGCAGTATCTTTTCCTTCAGGTCAGCCTTCCCCGCCGGTGATCCGGGAAAGAATGGTGAAATAGTCTTCAAATGTCTTGCGGCAGCATAAGGGGTTCTCTATCACTATGCCGGGCGCGCGCAGGCCGGGCAGGGAAAAGGCCATGGCAACCCGGTGGTCGTCGTATGTGCGGATGCGGGCGGGAGAGGGACTGCCGGGGAAGATGGTGATCTCATCCTCGGCTGCCTGCTCTGTGCGGATGCCCATCAGAGCCAGGTTGGAGACAATGGCATGAATGCGGTCGCATTCCTGCAGCCGGATGTGGCCGATGCCGCGGATGGTGGTCGGCGTATCCGCAAAGGGCGCTATAGCCGCCAGGGTCAGGGCCTGGTCGGAGAATGCGGAAAGATCAGCGCTCGCGAGGCCTTTAAGCTTTCCGTCTGCCGGCCCTTTGACCACGATGCCCTGCGGATCCTGCCGGCAGCTGCAGCCCATGTCTCTCAGGCAGCCCAGAAAGGCCAGGTCTCCCTGCATGGAAGTGGAAAAGACGCCGGGAACCTGGATCTCGCCTCCGGAGAGGGCCGCCATGCTGTAGAAATAGGCAGCAGCGGACAGGTCGGGCTCAATGGCGTAGGAGGAAGCCCCGGCGCGCGCATTTCCCGGTATCCGGAATGTCCGCCGGCCCAGCTGCTCCACATGGATGCCGAACTGCTCCATCATTTTCAGAGTCATGAGAATGTAGGAAAAACCATGGCTGCCCTGTACGTCAATGGTGAAATCGTGATCCAGCAGGACGGCGGACATGAGCAGGGCAGACAGGAACTGGCTGCTCTGGCCGATGTCTATGCTGATTCGGGAGGCGCTGATGCCGCTGGAATGAATGGTAAAGGGGAAAAAGCCCGGCTTTTCCTCATAGCTGATGGTGCAGCCCAGCCGGGTCAGGCTCTCCAGCAGCGGGGCCATGGGCCTTTTCTTCATCTGCTCGGATGCTGTCAGATGCCAGGTGCCGGGCGCCAGTCCCAGCATGGCGGTGAGGAAACGGGCAGCCGTGCCGGCGCTGCCCACATCAATGAAAGCGGACTGCCGGGGCAGTTTTCCGCCGCAGCCGCGGATGACGATCCTGCGGGTCTGTTCATCCGCCGTAAGTTCAAAGCCCAGATCCTTCAGGCACTGGATAAAATGGCGGGAATCATCGCTGAAAAGAACGTCTGTCAAAGTAACTGTTCCCGGGCAGAGAGCTGCAAGAAGCAGGGCCCGGTTTGTGATGCTCTTGGAACCGGGGACCCGGGCCTGCAGATGGAAATTATTATCGGGTTTTAAAAATATCGGCTTTACTTTGTATGTATCCATAACAGAGACCTCCTGGATAAGACGAGTACTCCTTTATCTGCCATTATAGCATGGAAAATGATTCTTTATCAGCTGTTGTTATTTTTATGCGAGGCGGGTATAATCGTAAAAGTATTGATAAATATTATCGGGAGGAAAAGAATGTCTGTTCTGGAGATTTTCTTGATCGGGATAGGCCTTTCTATGGATGCTTTCGCCGTGTCCATCTGCAAGGGACTGGCCATGAAGAAGGCGGGGATCCGCCAGATGCTTATCGTCGGTGCCTGGTTCGGCGGTTTTCAGGCTTTGATGCCTCTGCTGGGCTATCTGCTGGGATCCACCTTCGCCCGCTATATCACAAAGATTGACCACTGGGTGGCTTTCATCCTTCTGACGCTGATCGGACTCAACATGATCCGGGAATCCCGCAGCAAAGAAGAAAAAGAGGACGCTTCGCTGCGCCCCCTGGAAATGCTGCTGCTGGCCATTGCCACCAGCATAGACGCCCTGGCCGTGGGAATCACATTTTCCTTCACGGATATACAGATCATCCCCGCCGTACTGCTGATCGGCGCCACGACCTTCGCCCTTTCCGCTGCCGGCGTGAAGGTCGGCAATGTTTTCGGGATGCGCTATCATTCCATTTCCCAGGTTGCAGGCGGTGTCATCCTCATCCTTATCGGAACCCGGATCCTGCTCCGTGATCTGGGTGTCATCTGATAATTTACGGCTCTGTCCGGCCGGGCTGCGCCTGTTCCTGCCGTGCGGCGGTACTCTTTCCGGGCGGCGTCTGCCGGTAGACCTTTTTCAGGGAAAAACCTCTGCCGCTGACCTCACGCATCTCACTGACGGTGATAAATGCGCTGGGGTCTATTTTTTTAACGATATTCTGCAGGCGGAAGAGCTGGCGGGGAGATACGATGGTCTGGACGGCCCAGAGTTCCTCCCCGCTTAAGCCTCCGCGGATTTTATAAAGAGTGGCTCCGCGGTCCAGGTCTGATAAAATGGCCTGATTGATCTCTTCATATTTAGGACTGACTATGTGCAGGGCGACCTGCTCCTTTCCTCCTGCCAGGACCTTGTTGAGAACCAGGGTGTATACCATCACGAGAAGCAGACCGTAGAGAATGCGGTCCACGTCAGCATAGAAGAATTGCAGCAGAATGATCACCATATCGGAAATATTGATTATTGCGGATACCGACAGGCCGAACCAGCGGTTGAGCAGCAGGGCCGGGATGTCCATGCCTCCGGTAGAGGCGCCGGTCTGGATCACGATACCAAGCCCCCCTCCTATACAGATACCGCCGAAGATGGTGGAAAGGAGCAGATCCTGCGTCAGAGGTCCCGCCGCGGCGCTGATCAGCTGCAGAAGAGCCAGAAAGGTCGGATATTCAAAGGTAGACAGCGCCGTGGTAAGGGCGAATTCCTTCCCCAGGACTTTGCTGCCGGCCAGGAACATGGCGATGTTGAATATATAGACGAAGACCGTGATGGGGATACCCAGGGCATGGTTCAGGAACAGAGCCAGTCCGGTGGTGCCGCCTGTCAGCAGATTTCCCGGCAGGATAAAAAAGACCACGCCGAATGTGTAAAGGAAATTCCCGGCGGATACGATCAGGAAATTTTTCAGTGTCTGTCTTGTAAACAAATGATGCATATGATCAGCTCCTTTTATGAGATCGCAGCAGAAGCAGGGATGCTGTACCCTAATAAAGCAATAAAGGGAAGATGAACGATTTCATCTTCCCTTATGTATGCTTCTTTTGCTATAATTGGATGTAAATAAGTCAGCGTGCAGCTCATGCAGCAGGCAGCTCCTTTGCTGATGTCTGGATTTATCTGTCCTTTTGCCGGCAGATACAGCTATTTTAGTATAAATGCAGAAAAATGTAAAGGGAGCGGTCTGCCGGGCTGTCCGCGGCAGGAGTATGAGATCAGTTATGAGAACGATATATGTACTTTTTGACCTTGACGGAACATTGCTGGATACCCTGGATGATCTGTGGGCGGCAGTCAACGCGGCCCTGCGCCATGGCGGCTGTCCGCAGATATCCCGCGCCCAGGTCCGGCGCTTCCTTGGAAATGGAGCCGTTCAGCTTATGCGCCGATCCGTTCCCGGAGGGGAAAGCCATCCGGGTTTTCAGGATATGCTTGCTTATTTTAAGCAGTATTATGCTGCTCACTGCGAGGAAAAGACAGCCCCTTTTCCGGGAATGGACGAGGCACTGGACCGCCTGCGGGCCATGGGCTGCAGGACTGCCATTATATCCAATAAATTTGACGCGGCAGTGAAAAAGCTGGCAGACAGCTGCTTTCCCGGCCGGACAGATCTGGCAGTCGGTGAGAATGAAGCAGCCGGCATCCGGCGCAAACCGGCACCGGATATGGTGCTTTCTGCCATGAAGCAGCTGGGCGCTGACCCCGGAGATTCCATTTACATCGGGGATTCAGAGGTGGACGCCGAGACGGCTGCTGCTGCCGGTCTGCCCTGCATTCTGGTAAGCTGGGGCTTTCGGGACCGGCCGGAGCTGGAGCGGCTGCATCCGCTCTTTATGGCTGATCGGCCGGATCAGCTGCCGG
This sequence comes from uncultured Eubacteriales bacterium, assembly GCA_900317095.1. Lineage (GTDB taxonomy): Bacteria > Bacillota > Clostridia > Lachnospirales > Lachnospiraceae > UBA2912. The sequence goes on from ONFL01000017.1 coordinate 17,327, forward strand.
ATCTGATCCGGGAATTTGCGGCGGCCTCTGCGCCGGAGAAAGGCGGATCTGCATATGACTGAAGGAAAGATCCATATTTACATGGGAGAAGGCAAGGGCAAGACAACCGCGGCAGTCGGCCTGGCTCTGCGCTTCGCAGGCAGCGGCGGTCAGGTGCTTTTCACTCAGTTTTTGAAAAATCCGGATTCCGGGGAGATTAAGGTCCTGCAGGATACTGCCGGCATCACATTTCTGCCCGGTCCTCCGATCAGCGGTTTTACCTGGAATATGACGGAGTCAGAACTGGGAGCTCTTTGCAGGTCCTACAGGGATTATCTGCAGGCCATCCGCCGGCAGGCAGGACATGCCGGCCTGCTGGTTATGGATGAAGCGCTGGCGGCACTGCAGACCGGTCTGATTCAGGAGAAGATACTGCTGGACCTGCTGGATGACCTGAAGAAGGACACGGAGATCGTGCTGACAGGGCGCAGGCCTTCGCCCGCCCTGCTGGAGAGGGCGGACTACATAACCGAGATGGTCAAGATCCGCCATCCCTATGATCAGGGTCTGCCTGCCCGCAGAGGGATAGAATATTAAGTGACAAAAAAGCAGAATGACATAGAGAAAATCAGGAGGATAAAGAACATTGTTTGAAGAATTACAGGGAAGGGAAGTGTCCTCCATCGGCGAGAGCGCCTTCCGCAATTACGCGGTAATGGTGCCGCTTGTGGAGAAAGACGGGGAAATATGCGTGCTGTTTGAGAAGAGATCCATGAAACTGGACCGGCAGCCGGGAGAGATCAGTTTTCCTGGCGGAGCCCGGGATGAGGGCGAGGATTCCCAGGAGAACGCGGTCCGGGAGACCATGGAAGAACTGCTGATCGGGCGTGACCAGATCCATGTGATCGCCCAGATGGACACGCTCTTCACCCTGCGGGATAAGGTTTCCGTTTACCTGTGCCAGTTATGCGGCTACCAGATGACATTTTCCAAAGATGAGACAGAGGAGGTTTTTCTGGTCCCGCTGCGCTTTTTCATGGAAACCCCGGCAGACATTTATATGAATGACCTGTACATTAAGCCGGATCCGAAGCTCCCCTTCGACAAGATCCCCGGCGGAGAGAATTACGGCTGGCGAGGCGGCCGGTCACGGCTCTATTTCTACTATTATAAAGATTATGTGATCTGGGGGATGACCGCCTGCATTATGAACCACGTAGTAGAGATACTCAGAGAAGAAGCAGGCCTGACAGTAGAGAAACTGGACAGCCTTCAGGGAAGCTGCGGGGACTGACAGCCGGGGAGAGAAAGGAAAATATGAGCAAGACCGTAAAGAAGAAAAAGAAAGATATCGGCGCTGTGATCAAGAGCAAACCACTGAAAGAGATCAGAGAATACTATTATTTTCTGAAGCAGGAGACCAATGCCAGGCAGCTGATGGAGAGCGCCGGGCAGGAATTTGCGGACGCGGCAGACATCTGGACAGAACTGGACCTGGCGGAGATCGTCATGGACCGGGATTCTCTTATCTTCCAGAATGCCCGGGAATGCTTTGAGGATCCGCAGGATCTGGACTGGTTCCGGGAAAATGGCATCAAAGCCTGGTATGAGATCAGCTACGATGTTTCAGACCTGGAGAATGTGAAAAAGGCCATGAAAAATATCATGACTGCCCTGGGCGGCGTGATCTGCAGCGACACAGACGACTTTCAGCCGTCCTGGACGCTGGAAAATCTGGATAAACTCCAGTAGGAAAGGAGAATTATGTTAAAAGAAGGAATTCAGAACAGAAAAGGAGCAATGGTAACCGATGAGGTCACAGCGGTACGCATGGGAAGCGGATTCCTTCCTGTGTACGCAACCCCGGCCATGATCCTGCTGATAGAGGACACATGCGCTTCCATGGTACAGATGCTGCTGGAAGCGGATGAAAGCACGGTCGGCATTTCCCTGGACATAAAGCATATAGCCCCGACACCGGTCGGCGTCAAGGTATGCTGCGACGCGGAGCTGACCAAGATCGAGGGAAAGAAACTCACATTTACCGTAAAGGTTACAGATGACCGTGGCCTGATCGGAACGGGTACCCACAAGAGAGCCATCATCAAAGATGAGGAATTTATGGCAAAGGCCAGACGGTAAGAATTGAAATAAGGCGCAGAGCCCGGGGGCTGCTGCGCCTTTTCTCGTCTGGAAAAATATTTGAAAAAACATATTGACATATCAAAAATATTTGATAAAATATAATTGTAAAAAATAATACGAAAAAAGTATAGAACAAAGGAACGGTGAGACATATGGCAAGATACGATATCGCAATTATAGGTACAGGGCCCGCAGGACTGGAAGCTGCGATCACCGCAACAGTAAGAAATAAGAACATTATCCTTTTTGGTTCCAGGAAGGCAAGCTCCAAGGTACAGAAAGCCCACAGCGTACAGAATTATCTGGGACTGCCGGATATCAGCGGGAAGGATATGCAGAAGGCATTTATCGGCCATATAGACAGTATGGGCATTCAGATCACCGAGGAGAAGGTCACCATGGTCTATCCCATGGGAAGCTATTTTTCCATACAGACATCGTCCAACCAGATCCTGGAGGCAAGGACAGTTATATTGGCTGCGGGCATGATCGCCGCGAAGAACTATCCCGGAGAGAATGAATTCCTGGGACGGGGCGTCAGTTACTGCGCGACATGCGACGGGCCTCTATACAGAGGAAAGACGGTAGCGGTTATAGCCTCCTCCGCCGAGGCGGAGAGTGAGGCGGACTATCTGCAGGAGACGGCGGGCAGGGTCTATTATTTCCCTTTATATAAAGAAGAAGTCCACACGGCACCCGGCATAGAAGTACGCAGGGAGAAGCCGCAGGAGATCCTTGGAGACATGAAGGTGAGCACTCTGCGGACAGACCAGGCAGAGTACCCGGTGGACGGCATTTTCGTTCTCAGGGAGAGCATCGCTCCGGGACAGCTGGTTCCGGGTCTTGAGATGGACGGCCCCCACGTGAAGACAGCCAGAGATATGTCCACGAATATAGAAGGCCTGTTTGCCTGCGGTGATATCACCGGAACACCCTACCAGTATATAAAGGCAGCTGGAGAAGGCAATACAGCAGCCCTGGGCGCTGTGCGCTGGCTGGACAGCCACAAGGAGGCATGAGATGACAGACGAAGAAAGATATGAATGCCTCCGCCTGGACAGGCAGATCTGCTTTCCGCTTTATGCCTGCTCCCGCAAGATAACTTCAGGATATACTCCCTACCTGAAGCCGCTGGGCATTACCTACACGCAGTATCTTGTCTTTCTGGTTCTCTGGGAGAAGGACGGGATCACGGTAGGAGATCTGTGCAGAAGGCTTTATCTGGACAGCGGAACGGTGACCCCGCTCCTGAAGAAGATGGAGGAGCATGGATTTATCACCAGAGTGCGCTGCCAGAATGATGAGCGCTGCGTACAGGTGCATCTGACAGATGCAGGAATGGATATGCGCGAGAAGGCAAAGGATATTCCGCAGAAAATCGGTGCATGCGTGCCGCTGGACCCACAGGAGTCCCAGACACTGTACCGTTTATTATATAAGATACTTGAAACAGAGAAATAGATACATTTCAGGAGGAATAAAGAAATGGCAATCAGCGTAATCACAGAAAAGAATTTTAATGAAGAAGTAGTCAGCTCCGGCAAGCCGGTACTTGTAGATTTCTGGGCATCCTGGTGCGGCCCCTGCAGAATGCTTTCCCCGGTCGTAGACCAGCTCGCCGATGAGATCAGCGATGTAAAGTTCGGCAAGGTTAATGTAGATGAAGAACCAGGCCTGGCACAGAAGTTCGGCGTAATGAGCATTCCTACACTGATCCTTTTTAAGGACGGCAAGGCAGTTAACCAGAGCATAGGTGTTGTGCCCAAGGAGCAGATCCTGGCCCTGCTTGGGAAATAACAGTCACACAGGAATCCTCTCTCTAAACAGAAAAACCCCCGCAAGGATATGTGCCCTCCTGACCGGATCACTGACCGGCCGGGAGGGCATTTTTCGCATGTCCCTGCAGGGGCATTATTTTTAAAATAGGTAGAAAGGCTCTGCATATCTGCGGGCAGGACCCGGGCAGAGCTGTATCGTCAGGTCAGGGCTGCCAGCGGCCGGCAGCTCCGCAGGGCAGCACCAGCCCGTTGGAAGAAACGGGCAGGCCGACTTCGCCGGCTTCAACATGTCCGCCGAAACGGGGATGCAGGACAGTTTCCAGCATATAGCTGAGGACGGAAGGAGCAAGCCCGGTGGTGTAGGAGTTGACCAGGAAAAAGAGGGGCTTGTCAGACAGAAGCTTTGCGCACAGTTCTATGAATGGAAAAATAGAGGACTCTATCTTCCAGATCTCCCCCTTGGGGCCTCTGCCGTAGGAAGGGGGATCCATTATAACAGCGTCATAATGATGGCCGCGGCGGATCTCCCGCTCCACGAACTTTGTACAGTCATCGACGATCCATCGTACAGCGTCAGAAGGCAGGCCGCTCAGCTGGGCATTCTCGCGGGCCCAGGTTACCATGCCCCGGGAAGCGTCAACATGGGTCACATGCGCGCCTGCCGCCGCGGCGGCGCAGGTAGCGCCTCCGGTATAGGCGAACAGATTCAGTACCTGGGGATCCTTCCTGCCGCCGGCCTTCAGAAGAGCGGTCATCCATTCCCAGTTTGCCGCCTGTTCGGGAAAGAGGCCGGTGTGCTTGAAGCTGAAGGGCTTGAGATTAAAAGCCAGGCCAAGACTGTCATAGTGGATCTTCCACTGCTGAGGCAGGTCAAAAAACTCCCACTCGCCGCCGCCGCGGCTGCTTCTGTGGTAGTGGGCATTCATCTTTTTCCAGCGGCCGTCCTTCTTCGGTGTGTTCCAGATGACCTGAGGGTCAGGCCTGACCAGGATGAAATTCCCCCAGCGTTCCAGTTTCTCCCCAGAACTGGTATCAATGACCTCATAATCTTTCCATTTATCAGCAAGCCACATATTGTCCGCAGCATCCTTTCATAATATAATAATGTGGTTAACGAAAATATTTTCGCTATCCTACCTATTATAACGGATGGGGCAGGAGCGGACAAGACTCGTCTGCAGGCAGGCAATGTATTTTGAAAAAAACAAAATTTCTGCAAAAAATTTCCGGAGCCGCAGAAGATTTTACTTGAATTTAATAAAAATGTAGTATATACTAATAGAGCTTGTGACATTGATAGCTATGAAGCGTGAGGTTGCTGCGGGAATCCGCAGGTGTTCCGTGGAGCGAATGTCAAGTTAGAAAACTGGCGGCAAGTCACTGTACAGAGAAGAATCTTTTTAATAGCGAAAAAAGAAGATACCGGGTTCCTGCTTTGTGAAGGATCGGGAAACACCCGGTAAAGTGTACAGTCACCACTTGTCGTGCTTAACCACTAGTGCGAAAAGGAGGCGGCTTTTTTTATGGCAAGTCAGATTATGAGGATTACGCTTAAGGCGTACGACCACAGATTGATCGATCAGAGCGCAGCAAGAATCGTTGAGGCTGTTAAGAAATCCGGATCAAAGGTGAGCGGACCGGTTCCCCTTCCGACAAAGAAGGAAGTTGTAACCATCTTAAGAGCAGTACACAAGTATAAGGATTCCAGAGAGCAGTTCGAGCAGCGCACCCACAAGAGACTGATCGACATCATTGCTCCCACTCAGAAGACTGTCCAGGCATTATCCAGACTGGAAATGCCCGCCGGTGTCAATATCGACATCAAGATGAAGTCCAAGTAATTAATTACGTATACAATCCTTAGGTATTGGGCTTAGATAGATTCAGGCGAAAGCCGGATGTACTCAATGCGTCTAGGATGAACGCATAAAGCGTTCCGCTGTAGATTTTAACAGGAGGTGCATTCTTATGAAGAAAGCAATTTTAACGACAAAAATCGGCATGACCCAGATTTTTAGCGAAGACGGAGTTCTGACTCCGGTAACTGTTCTTCAGGCCGGCCCCTGTGTTGTAACACAGGTCAAGACCGTTGAGAACGATGGTTACAGCGCTATCCAGGTAGGTTATGGCGATATCAGAGAGAAGCTTGTAAACAAGCCGGAGACAGGTCATTTCAAAAAGGCCGGTGTTCCCGTAAAGAGATTCCTGAAAGAGTTCAGGATCGAAGATGCTGAAAACTACAAGGTCGGCCAGGAGATCAAGGCGGATGTATTCGCCGAGGGCGACAAGGTCGATGTTACAGCGCGGTCAAAGGGCAAGGGCTATCAGGGCGCGATCAAGAGACACGGCCAGTCCAGAGGACCTATGGCTCACGGTTCCAAGTATCACAGACATCAGGGTTCCAATGGTTCTGCAACAACTCCCGGACGTGTATTCAAGGGCAAGCACATGGCAGGACATATGGGCGCAGTAAGAGTTACCGTTCAGAATCTTGAGGTAGTCAGAGTTGACGCCGAGAGGAATCTGATCCTGGTAAAGGGCGCGGTACCCGGACCGAGAAAATCTGTGGTCATGGTTAAAAACACCGTAAAGGCTTGAACCTAGGGAAGGAGGATAACACAGATGGCAAAAGTATCTGTTTATAATATCGAAGGTACCCAGGTCGGCGAAATCGAGCTTGATGACGCTGTATTTGGAGTAGAAGTGAATGAGAATCTGATGCACAAGGCGGTTGTTGCACATCTTGCAGCAGAACGTCAGGGTACACAGAGCGCAAAGACCCGTTCAGAAGTGAGCGGCGGCGGCAGAAAGCCCTGGAGACAGAAGGGTACAGGCCATGCCCGTCAGGGATCAACAAGAGCTCCCCAGTGGAAGGGCGGCGGCACCGTATTTGCTCCGAAGCCGAGAACATATGATATCAAGGTCAACAAGAAGGAGAGAAGACTTGCTCTGAAGTCCGCACTTTCCAACAAGGCTGCGGAAGGCAAGATCGTTGTTCTTGATTCCTTTGAGCTTGATGAGATCAAGACTAAGAAGTTCGTTGCTGTTATGGATAAGCTGAATGTGCAGGCCGGTCTTGTTGTTCTGGCAGGAAAGAATGACAATGTAGTTAAGTCTGCCGGCAACGTTCCGACAGTGAAGACAGCAGTTCCGGGAACGATCAATGTATATGACATCCTCAAGTATGACAAGCTTGTCCTTACTAAGGATGCTGTTGAAGCAATCACGGAGGTATACGCATAATGGCTGATCTGAAATATTATGATGTAATCCTTAAGCCTGTAATCACTGAGAAGAGCATGAATCTTCAGGCTGAGAACACATATACATTCCTTGTAAACCCTCAGGCTACTAAGACACAGATCAAGACAGCTGTTGAGAAGATGTTCGACGGTGTGAAGGTTGCAAGTGTCAATACCATGAATTACAAGGGCAAACCGAAGAGAAGAGGTTTAACTGTCGGAGCGACCGCAAAGCGCAAAAAGGCAGTTGTAAAACTCGCTGAGGGAAGCATTGAAATTTTTGAAGGACTTTAATTCTTAAGACACTTGAAAGGAGTGAATAAGATGGGTATCAGAAGTTACAACCCATATACACCTTCCAGAAGAAATATGACCGGTTCTGATTTCGCTGAGATCACAAAGACGAAACCGGAAAGATCTCTGGTTGCTGCTAAGAAGAGCAAGGCAGGCCGCAACGCACAGGGCAAGATCACTGTAAGACATCGCGGCGGCGGCGTTAAGAGAAAATACAGAATCATTGATTTTAAGAGATATAAAGATGATATCCCGGCTGTCGTAAAGGCAATCGAGTATGATCCCAACAGAACTTCCAATATCGCGCTGATCTGCTATGCAGATGGACAGAAGGCATACATCCTCGCTCCTACAGGACTTGAGGTAGGCGCAACTGTCATGAACGGCGCCAATGCAGAGATTAAGATCGGCAACTGCCTTCCCCTCGAGAACATCCCTGTCGGTACCATGGTACACAACGTAGAGATGTATCCCGGCAAGGGCGGCCAGCTTGTCCGCAGCGCAGGTACTGCGGCACAGCTTATGGCCAAGGAAGGAAAGTATGCGACTCTTCGTCTTCCCTCCGGCGAGATGCGTCTCGTTCCCGTAATCGCAAGAGCAACAGTCGGCCAGATCGGCAATCTTGATCACGAACTGATCAATATCGGCAAGGCCGGACGTAAGCGCCACATGGGTATCCGCCCGACAGTCAGAGGCTCCGTAATGAACCCGAACGATCATCCCCATGGCGGCGGTGAAGGTAAGGCTCCTATCGGACGTACAGGCCCTATGACTCCCTGGGGCAAGCCTGCTCTTGGTTACAAGACACGTAAGAAGCACAAGCATTCCAACAAGCTCATCGTCAGAAGACGCGATGGCAGCGTGATTAAATAAGGAGGTTAGGCAATGAGCAGATCACTGAAGAAGGGACCTTTCGCAGATGAAAGCCTGCTGAAGAAGATTGATGCTATGCAGAAGTCCGGTGAAAAGTCCGTTATCAAAACCTGGTCAAGACGTTCAACCATTTATCCGCAGATGGTTGACTTTACAATAGCAGTACATGACGGAAGAAGACATGTTCCCGTATACATCCGTGAGGACATGGTAGGCCACAAGCTCGGCGAGTTCGTCGGCACCAGAACCTACCGCGGCCACGGAAAAGATGAGAAGAAGAGCAGAAGTTAATTAGAGTTCGGAAGGAGGTAATATCCATGGCTAAAGGACACAGATCCCAGATTAAGAGAGACAGAAACGAGCAGAACAAGGATACGAGACCGAGCGCTAAGTTAACGAACGCGAGAATTCCCGTACAGAAAGCCTGCTACGTTCTCGATGCCATCCGTGGAAAAGATGTTGAGACTGCACAGGCCATCCTGGCTTACAGCCCCAGATACGCGTCAGCAGTGATCGACAAGCTGCTGAAGTCTGCGATCGCGAACGCAGAGAACAATAACAATATGGATAAGAACAAGCTTTTCATCGAGGAGTGCTACGCAAGCAATGGTCCTATCATGAAGAGAATCCAGCCCAGAGCACAGGGCAGGGCTTACAGAATCGAGAAGAGGATGAGCCACATCAAGATCGTGCTGAACGAAAGATAAGGAGGAGACGTAAATGGGTCAGAAAGTTAATCCTCATGGTCTGCGCGTAGGCGTTATCAAGGACTGGAATTCCACATGGTATGCTGATGCAGACTTTGCAGATAACCTTGTTGAAGATCACAAGATCAGAACATACCTTAAGAAAAGATTATATAATGCCGGAATTTCTCATATCAATATTGAGAGAGCAGTTGACAGAGTAAGAGTTACCATCTTTACAGCAAGACCCGGCATGGTTATCGGACGCAAGCCTGCGGAAGATGATAAGGATCAGAGAAGAGAGATCGATAAGATCAAGGACGAAGTCAGCAAGCTTACTGACAAGAAGCTCCTCCTTGATGTTAAGGATGTAAAGCTCCCGGAATGCGACGCACAGCTGGTTGCCGAGAATATCGCCCAGCAGCTTGAGAATCGTGTTTCCTTCCGAAAGGCTATGAAGTCCAGCATGCAGAAGACCATGCGCTCCAGAGGCGGCGTTAAGGGAATCAAGACCTGCGCAAGCGGACGTCTTGGCGGTGCTGATATGGCGCGTACAGAATTCTACACAGAGGGAACCATTCCTCTTCAGACACTCCGTGCTGATATCGATTACGGATTTGCAGAAGCTAACACCACTTATGGCAAGGTTGGCGTAAAGACCTGGATCTACCATGGTGAGGTTCTTCCCGTAAAGGAGAAGAAAGAAGGGAGCGATAAATAATGTTAATGCCCAAGAGAGTAAAACGTCGTAAGCAGTTCCGCGGCTCTATGGCCGGCAAGGCCCTCCGCGGCAATAAGATATCTTACGGTGAGTATGGTATTGTTGCCCTTGAGCCTGCCTGGATCAAGTCCAACCAGATAGAGGCTGCCCGTGTTGCCATGACACATTACGTAAAGCGTGGCGGTAAAGTATGGATCAAGATCTTCCCCGACAAGCCTGTTACAGCAAAACCGGCTGAAACCCGAATGGGTTCCGGAAAGGGCGCTCTTGAGTACTGGGTCGCAGTTGTTAAGCCGGGCAGAGTTATGTTTGAGATCGCCGGTGTTCCCGAAGACGTTGCGAAGGAGGCTCTCCGTCTCGCATCACACAAGCTTCCTGTAAAGTGCAAGATCGTATCTCGCGCAGATTTAGAAGGCGGTGATAACAGTGAGAACTAATGATTATGTAAAAGAGTTACAGAATAAGTCAGCTGAAGACCTGAACAAGGCCCTTGTAGAAGCAAAGAAAGAGCTCTTCAGCCTCAGATTTCAGAATGCTACGAACCAGCTGGACAACACAAGCAGAATCAAGGAAGTCCGCAGAGACATCGCAAGGATCCAGACGGTTATCACTGCAAAGGCTAATGCCGCCGAATGATCAGGCGGACAGATCAGTCACCAGTGCGGCACTAATATAAAGGAGAATTGTCGTGGAAGAAAGAAATCTTAGAAAGACAAGAGTGGGCAGGGTCGTAAGCAATAAGATGGATAAGACGATCGTTGTTGCAGTCGCAGACCGTGTAAAGCACCCTCTCTACAAGAAGATCGTAGATAGAACCTATAAATTAAAGGCTCATGATGAGAACAACGAGTGCAATATCGGCGACAGAGTAAGGGTCATGGAGACCAGACCGCTGTCCAAGGATAAGAGATGGAGACTTGTCGAGATTATCGAGAAGGCCAAGTAATTGATCAGGAGGTAAAGTCATGATACAGCAGGAAACAAGGCTTCGTGTCGCTGATAATACCGGTGCTAAAGAGCTCCTCTGCATCCGTGTTATGGGCGGTTCTACAAGAAGATATGCGCATATCGGCGACGTCATTGTTGCTTCCGTAAAAGATGCAACACCAGGCGGAGTTGTTAAAAAAGGTGACGTTGTGAAGGCTGTTGTCGTTCGTACAGTCAAAGGTGCTCACCGCAAAGATGGTTCATATATCAGATTCGATGAGAATGCGGCTGTTATTATCAAGGATGATAACACCCCCAGGGGCACACGTATCTTTGGGCCAGTAGCAAGAGAGCTGCGTGAGAAACAGTTCATGAAGATCGTTTCTCTTGCACCTGAAGTTCTGTAAGGAGGTAGCTTGAAGTGTCATCTATGAGAATTAAGAAAGGTGATATGGTAAAGATCATCGCCGGCAAAGACAAAGGAAGTACCGGAAAGGTGATCTCCATCAATCATAAAAAAGGAACGGTCTGCGTAGAAGGCCTGAACATGATCACAAAACATACCAAGCCTTCCATGGCTAATCAGCAGGGTGGAATCATCACCGTTGAGGGTCCCATCAATGTTTCAAATGTAATGTATGTTACCGATGACGGAAAGGTTTCCAGAATCGGATATACGGTTGAGACAGATGCTGAAGGCAAGACAGTTAAAAAGCGTGTTGTCAAGGCCACAGGCAAGGTAATTGACTGATCAGGGGAAGGAGGAAACAGATCGTGAGCAGATTAAAAGAACAGTATACCAGCGAGATCGTTCCCGCAATGATCTCCAAGTTTGGTTATAAGAACATTATGCAGGTTCCGAAGCTCGTGAAGGTTGTTGTCAACATGGGTGTCGGCGAAGCAAAAGACAATCCGAAGGTTCTCGAGAATGCCGTAAGTGATCTCACCACCATCTGCGGTCAGAAGCCCGTTATCACAAAAGCGAAGAAATCCATCGCCAACTTCAAGATCAGAGAAGGTCAGCCCATTGGCTGCAAGGTTACCCTCCGCGGTGAGAAGATGTATGATTTTACAGATCGTCTGATCAATCTTGCGCTGCCTCGTGTACGTGACTTTAACGGTGTAAATCCCAACTCCTTCGACGGAAGAGGCAACTATTCCCTTGGACTTAAGGAGCAGCTGATCTTCCCTGAGATTGAGTATGACAAGATCGACAAGACCAGAGGCATGGACGTTATCTTCGTAACGACCGCGCAGACAGATGAAGAAGCCAGGGAACTGATCCGTTTATTCGGAATGCCCTACGCTAAATAAGGAGGTAAGTATTCATGGCTAAAACATCTATGAAGATTAAGCAGCAGCGTAAACCGAAGTTCTCTTCCAGAGCTTACAACAGATGCAGGATCTGCGGACGTCCGCACGCGTATCTGAGAAAATACGGCATCTGCAGAATCTGCTTCCGTGAACTTGCCTACAAGGGCGAGATCCCGGGCGTAAGAAAAGCAAGCTGGTAATAAAAAGAGAAGGAGGAACAGGAAAATGACAGATCCTATCGCAGATATGCTTACAAGAATTCGTAATGCAAATACAGCAAAGCATGATACAGTTGATGTTCCCTCATCAAAGATCAAGCTTGCAATCGCCGAAATCCTTCTCAAAGAGGGTTACATCCAGAGCTATGATGTCGTAGAGGATGGTCCGGCAAAGAACATTCATATCACATTAAAGTACGGCGCAGATAAGAACCAGAGAGTTATCGCCGGACTCAAGAGAATTTCCAGGCCCGGTCTGCGTGTATATTCCAGCGCGGAAGATATGCCGAAGGTACTTGGCGGACTTGGTATCGCCATCGTATCCACCAATAAGGGTATCCTTACAGACAAGGAAGCCCGCAAAGAGAATGTAGGCGGCGAAGTTCTCGCATTCATCTGGTAATTCATAACATTTCCATTTCATGGATTTTATAATAGATACAATACTGAAACCGGGGGAAGCCCCGTCAATCTAAGTAAGGAGGAACGGCATGTCAAGAATTGGTAGAATGCCGGTTGCAGTTCCCGCAGGCGTAACGGTGGACATTGCAGCAGATAACGTAGTAACAGTAAAGGGACCCAAGGGAACTCTTACAAGAGCCCTCGCTCCCGAGATGCAGATCAAACTTGAGAACGGAGAGATCACCGTTTCCAGACCCAACGATCTGAAGAAGATGAAATCATTACACGGTTTAACCAGAACCCTGATCCATAACATGGTTACTGGTGTGACCGAAGGTTATTCCAAAAAGCTTGAGGTCAACGGTGTTGGTTATAGAGCACAGAAGCAGGGCAATAAGCTTATCTTAAACTTAGGCTATTCACATCCTGTAGAGATGGTTGACCCGGAAGGCGTTTCCACAGCAGTAGAAGGCACCAACCTGATCACCGTATCCGGCATCAGCAAGGAAAAAGTCGGACAGTATGCTGCTGAGATCCGCTCCAAGAGAGCTCCCGAACCTTATAAGGGCAAGGGCATCAAGTATGTTGATGAAGTGATCAGACGTAAGGCCGGCAAGACAGGTAAGAAATAATAAAGGAGGGTGAATTGCAATGATAAAGAAAGCAGACAGAAGCGCAATGCGCGTTAAGAAACACAGAAGGCTGCGTTTTCATCTGGCAGGCACTGAGCAGCGCCCCCGTTTATCGGTCTTCAGAAGCAACAGCCACATCTATGCGCAGATCATTGATGATGAGGCTGGTCATACTCTTGTTGCGGCATCAACTATGGAGAAGGCCATCAAAGATCAGCTCCAGTACACAGACAACGTAGAAGCCGCTGCAGCTGTAGGGACCGCGGTAGCGAAGAAAGCACTGGAAAAAGGCATCACAGAGGTTGTTTTCGACAGAGGCGGATTCGTATATCAGGGTAAGATTCAGGCCCTCGCAGACGCTGCAAGGCAGGCAGGCCTGAAATTCTAACAGGGAGGAAATCAGATGAAGCGTACAATCGTTGATGCCAGTTCATTAGAATTAACCGATAAAGTCGTTGCCATCAAGCGTGTCACCAAGGTAGTTAAGGGCGGCCGTAATATGAGATTTGCAGCGCTTGTCGTTGTTGGCGATAAGAACGGCCATGTTGGTGCCGGTCTTGGTAAGGCTGCTGAGATTCCCGAAGCGATCCGCAAGGGAAAAGAAGCTGCCATGAAGTCACTTATCACGGTTCCCGTTGATGAGAATCAGAGTATCACACATGACAATCTTGGACAGTTCGGCGGAGCATCCGTACTGCTCAAGCGTGCTCCTCAGGGTACCGGTATTATTGCCGGCGGTCCTGCGCGTACCGTACTTGAGCTGGCAGGATACACCAATATCCGTACAAAGTCTCTTGGATCCAATAACAAGCAGAATGTTGTTCTCGCCACCCTGGAAGGTCTCAAGGGTCTCATGACTCCTGAGGAAGTTGCCAGAAAGCGCGGCAAGTCCATCGAAGAGATTTTTGCTTAAGGAGGCTTTGAAATGGCAGAGAAATTAAAGATTACTTTAGTAAAGTCTACGATCGGTGCGATCCCCAAGCACAAGAAGACAGTAGAAGCTTTAGGCCTTCATAAACTCTACAGAACCGTGGAGCTGCCTGATAATGCTGCAACCAGAGGAATGATTGCACAGGTAAAGCACCTGGTAAAAGTAGAAGAGATCTGACAGGAGGTATCTGAAATGAACTTATCAGAACTTAGACCCGCAGAGGGTTCCACCCACAGCGCCAATTTCAGAGTCGGACGCGGACATGGTTCAGGCAACGGCAAGACTTCAGGCAAGGGCCACAAGGGACAGAAAGCACGTTCCGGAGCACCCCGTACCGGGTTTGAAGGCGGCCAGATGCCTTTATACAGAAGACTCCCCAAGAGAGGCTTCACAAACAGAAACACGAAACATATCACAGCTATTAACGTAGATGTTCTGAACAGATTCGAAGACGGGGCAGTTGTAACCGTTGAGGCACTGCTGGAGAGCGGCGCCATCAGCAATCCCCGTGACGGTGTAAAGATCCTTGGAAATGGTGAGCTTACAAAGAAGCTGACAGTAAAGGTTAATGCATTCAGTGCATCTGCAGCGGAAAAGATTAAAGCTCTTGGTGGAACAGCTGAGGTGATCTGATGGCATCTACCAATACAGGGAACCGGGGCGTGCTGAACGCCCTCAAGGTACCTGAAGTTCGCAAAAGGATTTTGTTCACACTTCTGATTCTGGTAGTAGTGAGATTAGGAGCACAGATCCCCGTCCCGGGAGTGAGCAGAGATGTATTTTCGAACTGGTTTGCAAATCAAACGGCAGGAGCGGTCAGCCTGTTTGATATGATTACAGGCGGCTCCTTCAGCCAGATGTCCGTTTTTGCACTCAGTATTACTCCCTATATTACTTCGTCAATTATCATGCAGCTGATGACGATCGTAATTCCTTCTCTTGAGGAATTGCAGAAGGATCAGGATGGCAGAGAGAAGATGCAGAAATATACTTTCTATCTTTCCATCATCCTTTCTGCTGTTCAGGCCGTAGCAATGGGAATTGGCTTTTACAGGAATAACAGCCTGCAGACGCATTCCGTTTTTGCCCTGATCGTCGTCATAGCCTCCATGATCGTCGGAGCTTGCGTACTTGTATTTTTTGGTGAGGAGATCACAAAGCATGGAGTTGGAAATGGTATTTCCATGATCCTGCTTTTCAATATTATCTCCAGACTGCCTCAGGACATGAAAACTCTTTACGACACCTTCATGAAGGGCAGGAATATCGTAAAAGCCGGGCTGGCTCTTATCGTTATTCTCGCAATTATCATCTTTATGATCGCGTTCGTAGTGGTACTCCAGGAAGCCTATGTAAAGATCCCCGTTCAGAATTCTTCCAAGATTCAGGGCAGGAGAACGCTTCGCAGCCAGGGTGACCACATTCCGTTCAAAATTAATTCGGCAAACGTAATCCCCGTGATCTTTGCCAGCTCCCTTATGTCCATGCCGGGACTGATCGTATCATTCGTGGGCAAGACACCAGGAGGAGTCGGCGGTGAGATCATCAGAGTGCTGAGCCAGAATAACTGGTTCAATCCTGCAGCCATGCAGTATACTGTCGGGGCTGTCATTTATGCGCTGCTTGTTATTGCATTTGCCTATTTTTATACTTCCATAACCTTTAATCCGCAGGAAGTAGCGGAGCAGCTCAAGGAAAGAGGAAGTTTTATTCCGGGCCACAGACCCGGCAAACAGACCGTAGATTATCTGCAGTCCGTTTCCAACAGCACCATTGTGATCGGCGCGGTCGGCCTTCTGATCGTTGCCATGGTTCCGATTGTTCTTTCTGGACTTTTCGGCGCTGACGTTTCCTTCGGCGGAACGTCACTGATCATCATTGTAGGTGTTATTATTGAAACGATCCGCCAGGTAGATTCCAAGGTCGGACAAAGACATCTTACTGGTATCTTAAGTAAGAAGTAATAACCCGAATAGACAGGCAAGCAGGAGAATAAGTCTTATGGCATTCTCCTGCTTATTTGGTAAGGAAAAAGGAAAAAGATAAAAGACCGGCCATCTGTGCCGGGCCTTTCTTAAGCGGGAGGAGAATATTTTATGAAGATTATTATGCTGGGAGCACCTGGAGCCGGAAAAGGAACACAGGCAAAGATGATTGCTGACAAGTGCGGGATCCCCCACATTTCCACAGGCGACATTTTCAGAGCCAACATCAAGAACGGAACAGAGCTTGGCGCAAAGGCTAAAGAGTATATGGACAAGGGCCTTCTGGTACCGGATGAGCTGACCTGCGGACTGGTTGTAGACCGCATCCAGGCAGAGGACTGCAAAGATGGATATATCCTGGATGGATTTCCGAGAACCATCCCTCAGGCAGAGGCTCTGGAGGAAGCTCTGAATAAGATCGGACAGAGGGTGGATTTCGCGATCAACATAGATGTTCCGGATGAGAACATCATCAGCAGGATGTCCGGCAGGCGTGCCTGCACCAGCTGCGGCGCCACCTATCATGTCGTATTTAATCCTCCTAAGAAGGAAGGCATCTGCGATGACTGTGGAGCAGAACTTGTCCTCCGTGACGATGACAAGCCGGAGACCGTTAAGAACAGACTCCGTGTTTATCATGACCAGACCCAGCCGCTTATTGACTTTTATTCCGCAAGAGATGTGCTCAGAACCGTAGACGGAACGCAGTCTATGGAGAAGGTTTTTGATGACATTCTGAAGGTGCTTGGCGCGTGAGAGTAACCCTGAAGACGGAGCGGCAGATCGAAAAGATGCGGACAGCCGGACGGCTTCTTGCCTATGTGCACAGACAGCTGCACAGGGCTCTGCGCCCCGGCATGTCTACGCTGGACATAGACCGTCTGGGGGAGGAACTGATCCGCAGCTGCGGCTGTGTTCCTAATTTTAAGAACTATGAAGGCTATCCGGCATCTATCTGCGTATCTGTGAATGATGAAGTCGTGCACGGTATTCCGGCTCCTGACAGGATCCTCAGGGAAGGCGATATCGTCAGCCTTGACGCGGGTCTTATCTATAAGGGTTATCATTCCGACGCGGCCAGGACCTGGGGAATCGGCAGGATTTCCGAAGAGGACGCCAGGCTGATCCGGGCAGCCCGGGAATGCTTTTTTGCAGGCATCAGCAAGGCAAAAGAAGGAGCCTGGCTGTGTAAAATTTCCGGCGGCGTGGAGGACTGCGCCAGGAAATACGGCTTCGGGATCGTGCGCGAACTGGCGGGGCACGGTATAGGGTCCAGTCTGCACGAGGATCCCGAGATCCTCAATTACAGGACAGGAAGACCGGGCATCCGGCTGAAGGCGGGAATGACACTGGCTGTAGAACCGATGATCACCAGCGGGAAGCCGGATATCAGCGTGCTCGAGGATGACTGGACCATCGTTACCGATGACGGTTCCAACGCGGCGCACTATGAGAATACGATCCTCATTACGCCGGACGGATGCGAGGTGCTTAGCATATGAGCAGAACGAAGACGCAGCGATTTGCACCAGGATATGTGGTCTGCTCCAGGCAGGGAAGGGATAAGGGTACCCTTTATCTGATCCTCTGCCGGAAAGGCCGGTTCGTAGAACTGGCAGACGGCATAAAAAGAACGGCGGCAGCGCCAAAGAAGAAAAATGTTCTCCATCTTCATCTGGTCAGCAAAAAGATGCCCGGTTTTGAGAGCGGCCTGCCCGGAGATGAGGAGATTGCCCGCTTTCTGCGGTCATTGGACAAAGCAGAGACAGATTCGAAGCACTTATAATAAGAAGAAACGCAATATTTTATTTCAGGAGGAAATAAGATGTCAAAATCAGATGTCATCGAAGTAGAAGGGGTTGTAACCGAGAAGCTTCCCAATGCTATGTTCCGTGTAAAACTGGAAAATAATCTGGAGGTTCTCGCACATATCAGCGGAAAACTCAGGATGAACTATATAAAGATCCTTCCCGGGGACAGCGTAAAGATTGAAATGTCTCCCTATGACCTTACCAAAGGAAGAATCGTCTGGAGAGGAAAATGATTTCCTGAAAAGGAAAAAATATCTTGCACAAACATTGTCACTGTGGTAAAATTATTTGGCGAACGTTCTGTGGGAATGGTTTGCTCATGTAATTTTACCATTTTTTTACAGACAGCTGTCCGAAGTCAAGGGCATCGCACAGACGGCGGTACTTTTGGCTGCGGGCAGCTTAAGGTGCGTCCGCCTATTAATCATTGAAGAAAGGAGAGATTCGTGTGAAGGTTAGATCATCTGTGAAACCTATTTGCGAGAAGTGCAAGGTTATCAAGAGAAAAGGGATCGTGCGCGTTATATGTGAGAATCCCAAGCATAAACAGAGACAGGGTTGATCACTGAAGTTGGTACGCTTTAACGTGCAGACCACACAGTAAAGCGTGTTTCTGTTATTTTGTTTAAGTAAATTTGCCTTCGCCAGTGATCCGGAAGGCAGATCAGCGTATGCGGCTGCAGTGGAGAACTCTGTATTTGATGAGAACTTCACGAAGCGCTTCCCGCGGGGGAGCGCGGATCTTTCTATTACATAAGTCCCCGGAGGGGACGCAGCGGATATCCGTCATTCATCCGCTGTAATACTGGAAATGGGGCCCCTTTAGCGGCCCGGGCAGGGGATACTCTGCTCTTACAAAATGAGTGATACACAATTTCGGAGGTGTAAAGATGGCTCGAATCAGTGGTGTTGATTTACCCGCAGATAAAAGAATCGAAATCGGCCTTACCTATGTTTACGGCATAGGCAGAACTACTTCCAACCGTCTTCTGGCAGCGGCAGGTGTCGATCCGGACATCCGCGTAAGAGATCTGACAGATGAGCAGGTTGCCAAGATCATGAACGCAATTAAAGATGAAGACGTCACCGTCGAAGGTGAGCTTCGCAAAGAGACCTCTATGAATATCAAGAGGCTGCAGGAGATCGGCTGTTACAGAGGTATCCGTCACAGGAAGGGACTTCCTGTACGTGGTCAGAAGACCAAGACGAACGCAAGAACCCGCAAGGGCCCTAAGAAGACTGTAGCAAACAAGAAGAAGTAATAAGGTCGACAGGAGGTTAAAGTTCAATGGCTAAGAAAGTGACAAAAAAAGTAGCCAAGAAGCGTGTCAGAAAAAATATTGAGCGCGGTCAGGCACATATCTCGTCATCTTTTAATAATACAATCGTTACACTGACAGACACAGAAGGCAATGCTATTTCATGGGCAAGTGCCGGCGGCCTCGGTTTCAGAGGTTCCCGTAAGTCTACACCCTATGCGGCACAGATGGCTGCAGAGACAGCCGCCAAGGCAGCCCTTCCCCACGGCCTCAAGCAGGTTGAGGTTATGGTAAAGGGACCCGGTTCAGGACGTGAAGCTGCGATCCGTGCCCTTCAGGCATGCGGTATTGAAGTAATGAGCATCAGAGACGTAACACCCGTTCCTCACAATGGATGCCGTCCGCCCAAGCGCAGAAGAGTCTGATAGGAGGTAGAATAAGACAATGGCTAGAGATATGGTTCCGGTATTAAAGAGATGCAGAAGCCTCGGCCTTGAGCCCGGTTTCCTGGGAAGCAGCAAGAAGGCTTCCACAAGACATCAGGTCAGAAATTCCAGAAAGAAGTCCGAGTATGGTCTTCAGCTTACTGAGAAGCAGAAGGCAAAGTTCATCTACGGCGTTCTTGAGAAGCCTTTCAGAAACTATTTTGCAAAGGCAAGCCAGATGAAGGGCCAGACAGGTTACAACCTGATGGTTATGCTTGAGACCCGTCTTGATAACATAGTATTCCGTCTTGGTTTCGCACGTACCCGCAAGGAAGCAAGACAGCTTGTTGATCACAAGCACATCACCGTGAATGGAAAGCTTGTACATGTTCCTTCTTACCAGGTCAAGGTCGGCGATGTGATCGAAGTAAGAGAGAAGTATAAGACAACACAGAGGCATAAGGACATCTTCGAGACTGCCGGCGGAAGAACAGTACCGGAATGGCTTGAGGCTGATCAGGAGAACCTTAAGGGCGAAGTAAAGGCTCTTCCTCTCAGAGAGCAGATAGATGTACCTGTAAACGAGATGCTGATCGTCGAGTTGTATTCCAAGTAATTAGCGGTAAAGTGACAGACTGGTTAACGAACCCTCAAACAGTATTTACCCATAAAGGAGGGGCACTTAGTGTTAAATTTTGAAAAACCGAAGATCTCGATTGCGGAGATTTCAGATGACAAGAGATATGGCCGCTTTGCAGTAGAACCTCTGGAGAGAGGCTATGGCATCACATTGGGTAATTCTCTCAGGAGAATCATGCTTTCCTCCCTTCCCGGCTCTGCTGTCACCCATGTAAAGATCGAGGGAGTGGATCATGAATTCAGCTCGATCCCGGGTGTCAAAGAAGATGTGACCGAGATCATCATGAACATCAAGAGCCTGGCAATCAAGAATACAAGTCTGACTAACGAACCGAAATCAGCTTATATAGAATACGAAGGCGAAGGAGTTGTCACCGCGGCAGACATCCGCGCGGATCAGGAAATTGAGATCATGAATCCCGATCAGGTCATCGCTCACTTAAGCGGCGGCCCGGACTGCAAGCTTTTCATGGAGCTTACGATCAAGAACGGACGGGGTTATGTCAGCTCCGATAAGAACAAAGATCCGGAACTGCCCATCGGCGTAATCGCGATCGATTCCATTTACACACCCGTGGAGCGTGTAAATATGAATGTTGAGAATACCCGTGTCGGACAGGTTACCGATTATGATAAGCTTACCCTTGAGATTTTTACTAACGGCACCCTTGGCCCGGATGAGGCAGTCAGCCTTGCAGCCAAGGTACTGAGTGAGCATCTGTCCCTGTTTGTAGACCTTTCCGAGAATGCCAAGACCGTTGAGGTTCTTTCAAACCCGGTAGAGGACAACCAGGAGAAGGTTCTTGAGATGAATATTGACGAACTGGAGCTTTCCGTTCGTTCCTACAATTGTCTCAAGCGTGCTGGTATCAACACTGTTGGAGAACTTACAAACCGGACAGCTGAGGATATGATGAAAGTCAGAAACCTCGGACGCAAGTCCCTTGATGAAGTTCTCGCGAAGCTGCAGGAGTTTGGACTGCAGCTCAAGCCCAGCGACGAATAAGGCAGCTCACTCTAACGATTTAAGGAGGATATACGCAGATGGCAGGATATAGAAAACTGGGAAGAACTTCCAGCCAGCGCAAGGCGTTACTCAGAAATCAGGTTACCGATCTTCTCTATCATGGAAAGATCAGAACTACTGAGGCGAAGGCCAAGGAAATCAGAAAGATTGCCGAAGGCCTCATTGCACTGGGCGTTAAAGAAAAAGACAATTACGAAGAAGTAACGGTGCAGGCAAAGGTTGCCAAGAAGGACGAGAATGGCAAGAGAGTTAAGGAGAACGGCAAGACTGTTTTCGAGACTGTCGAGAAGACCATCAAGAAGGACAAGCCGTCCCGCCTTCACGCCAGAAAGCAGATTTATAAGGTAGTATACCCCAGAAAAGAAGTCCCTGTTGCAGGCAAGCAGAGAAAAGCCAATACAAAGCAGATCGACTTTGCCGACAAGCTTTTCAATGAGTATGGCAATAAGTACGCAAACCGTAACGGCGGTTATACAAGAATCGTAAAGATCGGGCAGCGTCCTGGCGATGCAGCTATGGAAGTGCTCATCGAGCTTGTATAAACTTAAAAGAGATGAAATTGCAAGAGGCTGGCGCAGTTATCTGTGGCAGTCTCTTGTTTTATCATAAGGGAGGATGCGCTATGGGAATCATCCGCACTCTGCATCTCATGCACGCCTTTATCCAGAAGGATGAAGCAGGGAATGAACTGAAGCGCAGCCAGGCGCTTACGGATATCAATATTTCTATAGATGAAGGTTCTTTCGTGGCCATCCTGGGAAGAAACGGAAGCGGCAAGACGACACTGGCCCGCCACCTGAACGCGCTGATGCTGCCGACACAGGGAACGGTATGGGTCGATGGCAGAGACACATCTGACCCGGATGCAGAAGAGCAGATCCGCAGAACGGCGGGCATGGTATTTCAGAATCCGGATAATCAGCTTGTTGCCGATGTTGTGGAAGAGGATGTGGCATTTGGCCCGGAGAATCTGGGCATTCCTGCGCCTGATATAGAGAAAAGGATAGAAGAGAGTCTGCAGGCGGCGGGAATGACTGCCTGGCGGTACAGTTCTCCTTCCAGACTGTCCGGCGGGCAGAAGCAGAGAGTGGCCATAGCAGGAATGCTGGCTATGCAGCCCAGGTGCCTGATCATGGACGAACCGACATCCATGCTGGATCCTCAGGGCGTGCAGTCCGTCATGGATGCGATCCAGAGCTTAAACCGGGATATGGGGATCACGATCCTTCTGATCACGCATGATCCGCTGGAGGCAATGAGGGCAGAGCGGGTGATCGTCATGGACAGAGGGCACATTGCCATGGACGCGAGTCCGAGAGAGGTCTTCTCAAGGCCGGCTGAACTTGAAAAGCTGCATATCCTGCTGCCGCAGACCATGCAGCTTGCCGATCTTCTGAGACAGGGCGGCATGCCGCTGCCGGCCGGCATCATGGAGGCCGGCGAACTGGCAGAAGCAGCTGCCGCGCTGCTGTCTGACAGAGGAGGCACCCAATGAGTCTGCTTGAGTTTGAAAATGTCAATTATTACTATGGCAAAGGTCTTTCCTATGAAACGCATGCCCTGACTGATATAAATCTGCAGATCGGATACGGAGAATTTATCGGTCTGATCGGGCCGACCGGGTCCGGCAAATCCACTCTGCTCATGCATATGAACGGTATCAACAGGCCGGACAGCGGGAGAGTGCTTCTGGAGGGCACAGATCTGCAGTCCAGGCAGCTGGACCGGAGAAAGATCTGCTCGAAAGTGGGACTTGTCTTCCAGTATCCGGAAAATCAGCTTTTTGGCGAGACGGTCCTCATGGATGCCGCCTTTGGTCCCCGCAATCTCGGCAGATCGGAGGAGGAAGCGCTGCAGGCGGCCCGCAGGGCGCTGGAACTGACCGGACTGCCTCCTGAATGCTATGATAAATCCCCTTATGATCTGTCCGGCGGTGAGAAGCGCCGGGCTGCCATAGCCGGGATCCTGGCTATGGAGCCGCAGCTGCTGGTGCTTGATGAGCCGGCGGCAGGCCTGGACGCATATTCCCGGCGCAGCCTGATGGATCTATTTCAGAAAATGGCCCACGAAAAGGGAATCACAGTTGTACTTTCTTCCCATTCCATGGAAGAGATGGCGCAATATGCCGGGAGGATCCTGGTTATGAAAGAGGGCAGCATCGTCAGAGATGGGACGCCGGAAGAGATCTTCTCAGAGGAAGCGTTTCTGTCTTCCATGGGACTGCGCGCGCCGCAGATGTATTATGTCATGGACAGGCTCCGCAGCCGGGGCATCCCCGTGCGCAGGGACTGCTTTACACCGCAGCAGGCGGCGCAGGAGATCCTGCGGCTGTGGAAAGGAGAGCAGTCATGAGGGATATGATCATCGGCCAGTATTATCCCGGCAGCTCCCTTATTCACAGGCTTGATCCCCGGGTAAAGCTGCTGGGAACCCTGCTTTATCTGATCACGGTTTTTATGATCCACGGCCCGCTGTCTTTCGCGATCGTGACCGCCTTTCTGATTGCTGTGACCGCTGTCTCGCACGTCCCGGTAAAGCTGATGCTCAAGAGCCTGCGGGGCATCATGGTTATTCTGATCCTTACATTTATATTCAGCCTTTTCCTGACACAGGGAGAAGTCCTGGTGAAAATGGGGCCCCTGCATATTACAAAAGAGGGCCTTTCGTCCGGGCTTTATATGCTGATGCGGCTTTCCTGGCTTGTCATCGGCGCGTCGCTGATGACCCTTACCACCACACCGGGCAGACTGACACAAGGCCTGGAAAGCGGTCTGGGATTTCTGACAAAATTCCATGTGCCGGTACATGAGACTGCCATGATGATGTCCATTGCCCTGCGTTTTATTCCTATCCTCATAGAGGAGGAAACAAGGATCATTCAGGCCCAGCAGTCCCGCGGTGCTGATTTTCATACCGGGAATGCGCTTCAGCGTGTGAAGAAGCTTACACCCATCCTGGTTCCCATGTTTGTATCCACGATCCGCCGGGCAGATGAGCTGGCTCTGGCTATGGACGCACGCTGTTACAGGGGCGGAGAGAGCAGGACCAGCCTGCATCCGCTCAGCTTCAGCAGGCTGGACCGGCAGGCCTGGATCCTGCTGGGAATCTATACGGCAGCTGTTGTCATCTGCTTCATTTTCCGGGTCTAGGTCCGGAGGCAGAACAGGAGAGAGATATGCACAGAATAAAACTAACGGTTGCTTATGACGGAACAGCTTACTGCGGATGGCAGGTACAGCCGAACGGGACGTCCGTCCAGAGTGTCCTGCAGGCCGCTGTAGAGGATCTGGTGGGCGGGAAAATAAATCTTACCGGCGCCAGCCGGACAGATTCCGGCGTCCATGCCCTGGGACAGGTAGCTATATTTGATACGGATATGGATCTGGATCCCCGTCAGTTCGCCAGGGCGATAAACGTCAGGCTGCCGGAAGACATCGTGGTGCAGGAATCCTGCGAGGTTCCAATAGATTTCCATCCCCGCTACGCCAAGATCCGCAAAACCTACAGCTACCGGGTCCTCAACAGCAGCGTGCCCAATCCTTTTCTGCGCAGATACAGTCTCTTCTATCCATCTAGGCTGGATCTGCAGGCCATGCAGGAAGCGGCGGCAATACTTACCGGCAGGCATGATTTCAGATCATTCAGTTCCAAAAAGCCGGATGTGGGCAGTACTGTGCGGACCATAGAAAGTCTGACGCTGGAACGCCGGGGAGATCTCATCACCCTGCGGGTCAGCGGCGACGGTTTTCTTTACCACATGGTGCGGATCCTGGCCGGCACCCTGCTGAAGGTGGGAAGAGGACAGAAAAATATAACTGATATCCGGCAGGCCCTGAGAAATCCCCGTTTCCAGGCGGCGGGGCCGACGGCTCCGGCCAGGGGACTGCTGCTGGAAAAAATCGAATATCTGGAGTAAAAAATTATAATTCGTCCCGGAAAAGCAATTGACAGAAAAAGTGAATTGCCATATAATATTTAATTGTGACGTATGGTTAGAAACCTCTGCTTCCAAGCCCCGGCAGCAGTCGTTTTCAATATACATTTGGATGTCAACCGCGCAGCATGCACTGTGATTGACCAGATCAGAGCAGGCGCTTTCCTGTCCGGGTATTTCCGCCGGAAGGAAGATAATAGGAGGATCATTATGAAGACATATGTGGCTACCGCGGCATCTATCGAAAGAAAATGGTATGTCGTTGACGCTTCAGATCAGACATTAGGACGCTTAACATCTCAGGTTGCTGCCATCCTGAGAGGAAAAAATAAACCGATTTATACACCCAGCCTTGACACCGGCGACAATGTGATCATCATCAACGCCGCGAAGGTTAAGGTTACAGGCAAGAAACTCAACCAGAAGATCTATTATAAGCATTCCGATTATCCGGGCGGTATGAGAGAGACCACTCTGAAGGAAATGATGGAGAAGGATCCCGTAGAGGTTATCAATCTCGCAGTCAAAGGAATGCTCCCGAAGGGACCTCTCGGCCGAGAGATGATCAAGAAGCTTCACGTGTATGCAGGTCCTGATCATAAGCATGCAGCACAGAAACCGGAAGTCCTTGAGCTTAAATATTAATAAGATCGGAAGGAGAGATTAGAATGGCTTCAGAAAGATATTATGGAACAGGCAGAAGAAAGAAGAGCATTGCCCGCGTTTACCTGACACCTGGTACAGGTAATATCGTTATCAATAAGAGAACGATTGATGAGTATTTTGGTCTCGAGACCCTGAAGGTCGTTGTACGTCAGGCTCTGGAAGCAACCGATACCACCGACAAGTTTGATGTGCAGGTTAATGTACACGGCGGCGGCTTCACAGGCCAGGCCGGCGCTATCCGCCACGGCATCGCCCGCGCCCTGTGCGAGGCTGATCAGGAATACAGACCTGTTCTCAAGAAGGCAGGCTTCCTTACCCGTGATCCTCGTATGAAAGAGCGTAAGAAATACGGTCTCAAAGCAGCTCGTCGCGCTCCGCAGTTCAGCAAGCGATAATCGACTGCTCAGACTATATCAAAATGGTTCAAAAA
>ONFL01000023.1 GCA_900317095.1 uncultured Eubacteriales bacterium
ATGGTGCCGTAGAAGGGAGTCTTTGCTACGATCACGGAGCCCATCTCTCCCTCGGAGAGGCTGTCAGCCAGCTTTGTGGCACCATCCTCGGAGGTTGCGGTAAGGGCCAGGATCTTATCCTCACTGACCAGCTTATCATAGCCGTCAAAGGTTGTGGTCATGGCAGCGTCCAGCTGCTCATAAACGGTGGCATCCGCACCCATGTAGTTGGATACCTTCCGAGCGGTACGTGCCTTTACGCGCTGCTCTTCCATGCATGCGGTAAAGCCGTCCTCATCCACGGTGATGCCCTCCTCTGCCAGGATCTCTCTTGTAAGATCAAGAGGGAATCCGTAGGTATCATACAGCTTAAATGCCTTTTCACCGGACAGCTGCTTCTCGCCGGCGGCCGACATTTCCTTCTTGTAATCTGCGAGAATTCCAAGACCCTGATCGATGGTCTTGTTGAAGTTCTCTTCCTCCTTACCGAGGACAGCGAAGATATGTGCCTTCTTCTCTTCCAGCTCCGGGTAAGCATCTCTGGAATTCTCGATCACGGTTGCTGCCACATCATGCAGGAACGCGCCCTTGATGCCCAGGAGTCTTCCGTGACGTGCCGCACGGCGAAGCAGACGCCGCATAACATAGCCCCGGCCCTCGTTGGAAGGCATGATGCCGTCGGATATCATAAATGTCGCGGAACGGATGTGGTCTGTGATAATACGTACGGAGACGTCAGTTTCCCTGGTCTCTTCCCCGTTCTCATATTTGACGCCGGCCAGCTCGCAGACCTTATTGCGCAGAGCCTCTATGGTATCCACATCAAATATGGAATCCACATTCTGTACGACAACAGCCAGTCTCTCCAGCCCCATGCCTGTATCAATGTTTTTCTGCTTCAGTTCCGTATAATTGTTATTGCCGTCATTCTCAAACTGGGTAAATACATTGTTCCAGATCTCCATATAACGGTCGCAGTCGCAGCCGACTGTGCAGGTAGGCTTTCCGCAGCCGTACTTCTCTCCGCGGTCATAGTAGATCTCAGAGCAGGGACCGCAGGGGCCGCTGCCGTGCTCCCAGAAATTGTCTTCCTTGCCGAAACGGAATATCCGCTCAGCCGGGATGCCGATCTGTTTGTTCCAGATATCAAAAGCTTCATCATCATCCAGGTAAATGGAAGGATACAGGCGGTCCGGATCAAGGCCGATGACCTGTGTCAGAAACTCCCAGGACCAGGAGATGGCTTCTTTCTTAAAATAGTCTCCAAAGGAAAAGTTGCCCAGCATCTCAAAGAAGGTACCGTGGCGGGCAGTCTTGCCTACATTTTCAAGATCGCCGGTACGGATGCACTTCTGACAGGTCGCTACCCTGCGTCTGGGCGGGATCTCCTCCCCTGTAAAATAAGGCTTGAGAGGCGCCATGCCCGCGTTGATCAGCAGCAGGCTCTTATCGTTATGGGGGACAAGCGAAAAGCTGGGCATGACCAGATGCCCCTTCCTTTCAAAGAAATCCAGAAACATTTTTCTCAGTTCATTGAGACCATACGGTTTAACCATGAATATTCCTCCTAAAATCTGCATCGTCTCCCGTGCGGGCTGCCCCGGAAAGGAGGCGGCGGATTTTATGTGTGAGACGCACAAAAGACCGGTAAACAAAGTCTACCAGTCTTTTATTATAGAGATATTTATTTCCTTTGTCAAACAATTTAGAGCAGGCTGTCAGCCCCGCAGGCGGCGGTAAAAACAGCTTCTGTGGCCGGTATGGCAGGCGGCGCCTACCTGTTCAACCTTTGCGAGCAGAGTGTCCGCATCGCAGTCCACATCTATGGACTTTACATACTGGACATGGCCGCTGGTATCTCCCTTGCGCCAGAGCTCCTGCCGGCTGCGGCTGTAATAGGTCATACGTTCCTCTTTCATCGTGATCTCAAAGGCCTGCCGGTTCATGTAGGCGACCATGAGAACCTGGCCGTTCTGGTAATCCTGAACGACAACGGGGATCAGGCCCTTATCGTCCGTTTTCAGGTCGTCAAATGAAAGGACTGCCTTTTCCATTTCCTGGTCCTGGTTCATATGCTTTTCCTCCTACAGGCTTCCCTTTGTGGAAAGAACCCCGCCGATCCGCGGGTCCAGGCTGACAGCCATATCCAGGGCTTTGGCGAATCCCTTGAACATGGCTTCTATGATATGGTGGCTGTTTTCACCGCAAATCTGACGGATATGCAGATTCATACCGCAGTTCATGCAGAGAGCATAGAAGAATTCCTTTGTCATCTGGGTATCAAAATCTCCTACCCGCTCTGTCAGGAAACTGGCTTCAAAGCCCAGCCAGGGCCGGCCTGACAGATCCAGGGCCGTCAGCACCAGTGTTTCATCCATGGGCAGCAGAAAGCAGCCGTAGCGGCGGATGCCGGCCTTATCCCCAAGGGCTTTGGCTATGGCCTGTCCCAGAACGATGCCGGTATCTTCTATCGTGTGATGGCAGTCTACTTCCAGGTCGCCCTCCGCCTGCACGTCCAGGTCAAAGAAGCCGTGCCTGGCAAAGCTTTTGAGCATGTGGTCGAAAAAGCCGATGCCGGTATGGATATCGGAGCAGCCGCTGCCGTCCAGATTAATGCGGATGCGGATCTTTGTCTCCGCAGTTTCTCTTGTAACCTCAGCTATGCGTTCCATTATTTATTGTCCTCATCTTCAAAGCGGACGCGGATGGAATTTGCATGCGCGGTAAGGGATTCAGCTTCGGCAAATTTTATGATGTCATCCTTTGCGCCTTCCAGAGCCTGGCGGGAATAGTAGATGATGCTGGATTTTTTTATAAAGTCATCCACACCCAGGGGAGAGAAGAACTTTGCCGTGCCGTTTGTGGGCAGAATGTGATTGGGGCCGGCGTAGTAGTCTCCCAGGGGCTCGCTGCTGTTCTCACCGATAAATATAGCTCCTGCATTGCGGATCTTTGTCATGACTTCAAAAGGATTCTCCGTTACGACTTCCAGGTGCTCAGGTGCGATCTCATTGGCTATAGCGACGGCTTCTTCTATATCGGATGCCAGCAGAATATGGCCGTAGTTGTCCAGAGACTTGCGGATGATATCGCTTCTGGAAAGGACCTGCAGAAAACCGTCTATTTCTTTCTGAACATTCTCGGCCAGCTCTTCGCTGGTGGTTACCAGGGTGGCGCAGGCCAGCTCGTCATGCTCTGCCTGGGAAAGCAGGTCTGCCGCTACATAGCGGGGATTGGCGGTTTTGTCCGCTATGACCAGGATCTCACTGGGGCCGGCTATGGAATCTATACTGACATTGCCGTAAACAGCCTTCTTGGCAAGGGCCACGTAAATATTGCCGGGTCCGACGATCTTGTCTACCTTGGG
>ONFL01000073.1 GCA_900317095.1 uncultured Eubacteriales bacterium
AGAGGGATCCCCGACAGGTCCAGTACCTGGAGGATATTGGTGTAGCACATCTCATATTGGATGGTTATACCCAGGAAATCGAAATCTTTCACAGGATCCTGACTCTCCAGCGCAAAAAGCGGAATATGCCTCTGGCGCATGATCCTGTCCAGGTCCATCCAGGGAGAATAAACCCGTTCGCAGCACACATCATCCCTTGCATTAAGCAGATCATAAAGGATCTGAATGCCCAGGTAGGACATGCCGATCTCATAAACATCCGGGAAGCACATGGCAAAACGGATATCTACGCTTTCCCTCTCCTTGTAGACTACATTGTATTCATTTCCCAGATATCTGGCAGGCTTATCTACCTGCATTAGAATGTCGTCTGTAAGTGCCAGTTTTCTCATATTCTATATCTACCGTTCTATAATTTTTTATTTATGATTCTACCTTCACCTAAAAATACAGAGTTATTTTTTTACACTATAGGGTGCAAAAAAATCGATAATATATATTTTTACAATCTATATTCTATATGTTCAGACATTTGTTCTTTTCCGAAGCTCTGCCACAGCCTTAAAGAAGGCCGGCAGCAGCGGCAGGGCCAGGCCGGCCGGGTCAACAACAAAGCCATTGGCATCGGCAGGAAAAGTAAAGGACATCATATGATCAAAATCTGTGACCATATACTGCAGGCCGGCAGGTCTGTTCGGCAGGTCATTGAGTGCGAAATTATCCGTGAATACCGGGATCAGGGACTGTCTGGTCTGCGGATTCTTCATAAGCAGATATTTCACAGCTCCATTCTTTTCCCGGAATACAGGAAGAATAAAACGACCGCTCTGCAGGAGCATCGTCATATCTCTGTCAAGTTTCCTCCGGTAATCCATATCCGGATTCTTCTCTGTTCTGCGGAATTCTTCTATAAAATACAACATGCTCCGCAGCAGATCCGGATTCTCGATCGGCCTCTTATTTTCAGGAATCTTTGAAAAATCTCTCCGCTTTACAAGTTCGTAGAGGAATGTTTCGTATTCATTCCCTTCATCGTCTATGTGCATGCTGCTGACGCCCATGGGATAGAGACGGGCCAGCTGTTCAAGCAGGTCCTTATGAGCTACTTCGCGTATGGATAAGGGATGTCCCTTGGCCTCAAGCATCTTCCTGACAAAGGTCTGCGCGCTGTCCTTAAGGGAAAACAGATAAACACGACACTCGTGATTGTCCGGATTCTCCTCAATATAGGGCATTCTGGTCAGATTGGAAATAATAAAATATACTGTGGCATGTCCTGTGAAATGCCGCAGCCAGCTGGTCAGATTCGCCTTCAGCCGCTGCTGGTCAGCCCTGCGCTTTTCAAGCACCTGCAGGGAACGGATAAATTCCTGTGCCGCCTCGTCGCCTGCCGCAGCTGCCTTCTGGATCCAGGCAAGACCCTCCTCTTTTTTATCAAAATTGTTATAGCAAAGATATCCCAGATTGAACTGTGCCGCGCTGTCGCCCTGATCGGCTGCCTTCTGGTACCACTGCGCGGCTTTGACAGGATCCGCATCATGGCCGGCGAATCCGCTTTCCATCATCTGGCCCAGTTCAAACTGTGCCGGCGCGCAGCCCTTGCGGGCGGCACTGGTATACAGGCGGAAAGCAGCCTCCTCATCGCCCTGCTCCATGGCGTCTTCGGCCATATTATAGAAAGAAAGTGTTCCGTTGTCACCTTCTTCCTCTGTTTCAAGGTCTTCCTGCAGATCCCCGGCCTGCGTGTCAGGACTTTCCTGCAGATCCGCCTTCTCCATATCAGGGCTTTCCTGTGGATCCGCCTTCGCTTTTCCTTTTTCTTCTTTATCTAAAGCATCATCGGCTGCGGTTTTCTTTCCGCGGCCAAATCCAAATATTCCCATGACTTTGCCTCCGTTTTCTCAATTCTTCGGGAAAAGGCACACCAGGGCCGTTCCTGCGGCCAAAGCATACCCTTTCAAATTTTATCCTATATCCGTTCTGATTGCAATTGCCATAGGCAAAAAGCTCTTTTTCGGTTGTAAAGTTTAGGTCAAAAGACTATAATGTAGTGTAGCTGTGAGTCCGGACTGCTGCTGCAGATCCGCCCGGCAGCCTGCGACTGATCATTTTTTACACTGGAGGTTATATTAATGCCGCGTCATCTTCTGAATCCCATGGATTTTTCTGTAGAAGAACTGGATAAACTGATGGATCTGGCCGGGGATATCGAGCGCAATCCCGACAAATACGCCCATGCCTGCGACCGCAAGACGCTTGCCACATGTTTTTATGAACCCAGCACCCGTACCCGCCTCAGCTTTGAGGGGGCCATGTACCATCTGGGCGGCCATGTGATCGGATTTGCTTCTGCTGATTCCAGCTCTGCCTCCAAGGGAGAGAGCGTTTCCGATACCATCCGTATCATTTCCTGCTATGCAGATATCTGTGCCATGCGTCATCCTAAAGAAGGCGCGCCGCTGGTTGCTTCCCTGAAGTCCCGGATCCCGGTTATCAACGCCGGGGATGGTGGACATCAGCATCCGACACAGACCCTGACAGACCTGCTGACCATCCGTTCCCTGAAGGGGCATCTGGATAACATTACCATCGGTCTGTGCGGCGACCTGAAATTCGGGCGCACGGTCCACTCCCTGATCGAGGCCCTGTCCCGTTATGAGAACGTTCGTTTTGTCCTGATTTCTCCTCCGGAACTGCGGGTTCCCGGCTACATCACCGAGATGCTCGATCATAAAAACCTGCAGTATCGGGAGATGCAGAATCTCGAAGAAGCGATTCCCACACTGGATATTCTTTATATGACCCGCGTACAGCGCGAGCGCTTCTTCAATGAAGACGATTATATCCGCATGAAAGATTTCTACATCTTAACAAAAGAAAAGATGAAGCTTGCCAGAGAAGATATGCTGGTGCTGCACCCGCTGCCCCGTGTGAATGAGATTTCGGTCGAAGTCGATGATGATCCGCGGGCGGTATATTTCAGGCAGGCCCAGTATGGCATGTATATCCGTATGGCTCTCATTCTCACTCTTCTCGGACTGGAGGTACAGTAAATGTTAAATATCAGCGGACTGGAAAACGGAGTGGTACTCGACCACATTCCTGCCGGCATGAGCATGGAATTATATAAATATCTGAATCTTGACAAGTTCGACTGCCAGGTGGCAATTATTAAAAATGCCGACAGCCAGAAGATGGGGAAAAAGGATATCATAAAGATTTCCGGCGGACTTGATCAGATCAATCTGGACGCCATCGGCTTTCTCGATAAGAACATTACCGTCAATATCATTACCAACGGCAAAGTCAGCGAGAAGAAACGGCTCCACCTCCCGAAAAAGCTGACCAATGTCATCCGCTGCAAAAATCCCCGCTGCATCAGCTCCATAGAACAGGAACTGCCGCAGATCTTCTTCCTCTCCGATCCGAAAGAAGCGGTTTACCGCTGTATGTACTGCGAGGAAAGATACACAAAGAACGACAAATGATTAAAGGCACCTGTGCCTGACATACAAAGAGTCTATGCAAAAAGCGGCGGCCGTCCCTTTGATATACCGGTCCCGGCAGTGCTCACTTTTAAAGTGTCCTGCCGGGAGCAGTATGTCAAATGCGGACAGCTGCCGCTTTTTCCCTTTCCAGGATCAGAGAGTTGCGTCCATAACCGCCTTTACTGTATGCATACGGTTCTCGGCCTCATCGAAAACAACCGACTGCGGGCTCTCAAAAACCTCATCAGTAACTTCTATCTCACGAAGGCCGAACTTCTCATAAACTTCCTGCCCGATCTTTGTATTCTGATCATGGAAGGCGGGAAGACAATGCATAAAGATCGCATTTTCTCCGGCATTCTTCATGACCCCGGCATTAACCTGATAGGGCATCAGGACCCGGATCCTCTCTGCCCATGCCTCATCAGGCTCGCCCATAGAAACCCATACATCGGTATAGATTACATCAGCGCCCTTTGTACCTGCCTGCACATCCTCGGTAAGCGTGATCTTTGCTCCGCTTTCTTTAGCGATATCCCTTGCGGTCTGTACGATGTCATCCGCCGGAAAATAAGCACGGTTCGTGCAGGCTGTATAGTTGAGGCCAAGCTTGGCGCAGACGATCATCAGAGAATTGCCCATATTATAACGGGCATCGCCCATGTAGGTCAGATTTATGCCCTTAAGACGGCCGAACTTTTCACGGATGGTCAGCATATCAGCCAGCATCTGAGTGGGATGGAATTCATTCGTAAGGCCGTTCCATACAGGAACTCCGGCATATTTTGCCAGTTCCTCCACAATAGACTGCTCAAAGCCGCGGTACTCTATACCGTCATACATCCGCCCAAGAACCCGTGCTGTATCCGCAATGCTTTCTTTCTTCCCGATCTGTGAGTGGACCGGATCCAGGAATGTACAGTGCATGCCAAGATCATAGGAGGCAACTTCGAAGGAACAGCGGGTCCTGGTGCTGGTCTTTTCAAAGATCAGCGCGACATTTTTGCCCTCATGGTTCCTGTGCGCAATGCCCTTTTTCTTCTTCTCCTTCAGCTCTGCCGCCCGGTCTATCAGAAAAAGGATCTCTTCGGGTGTAAAATCCAGCAGTTTCAAAAAGCTTCTTCCTTTTAAGTCCATGATATCCTCCCAGCCGGCCCTGCCGGCTTCTTTAGATGTTCTCGTATAATATACTGTTCGTCATATTGATCAGTGTCTGCGCGTCAACCCGGCTGAAATCGTCTGTCAGCAGATCAGCACAGCCCAGATCCTGTTTCCCGGATGTCGGATTGATGTATCCCATACAGGACATGCCGGCGCGCTTTGCCGCAAGTGCACCGCTGCCGGAATCCTCAATGACTGCGCAGCTGTCATGAGAAAGTCCCAGTCTGGCCGCTGACTCCAGAAAGACATCCGGATAAGGTTTGCTGCGCGCAAAGTCTTCCCCTGACAGAACCAGCTCAAAGCAGTCTCTCAGACCTATTTTGTCGAGGACCGCGTAAACAAAATTGTAGGAAGAGGAAGAAGCCACTGCCCGCCGCAGACCGGCTTTCTCAATAGAATCCAGCAGCTGGGGAATCCCCTTTATCGGCTTCCTGTCACTTTCGCGTATCAGACGGAGCATCGTCTCCTCCCGCTCGGCGATCAGCTCATGCAGGCCGCCTGTAAGGCCATATTTTTCCCTGTAGAGCCTGAAGCGCATGTCATTGGTCGTACCTGCATACTGCTCCAGGTCCTTAAGAGGAACCTGGATGCCATGCGCCTGCAGAGTCATCTGATCTCCCAGGTAATGCAGATCCTGACTGTCTATCAGGACTCCGTCCATATCAAATATTACTGCTTTTATCATTTCTCAATCACAATAGCTGCCGAAGTTCTTCAGTACTTCCAGTATAAACCGATAACATCTGTCCACAGAGGAGATGCTGACACGTTCCCGGGGGGTATGGATATCATAGGCATCCGGCCCCATACTGACCATATCCAGTCCGGGCATCTTTTCTGCGAACAGGCCGCATTCCAGTCCGGCATGAATGGTTTCAATATAAGCTTCTTTTCCAAACATCTTTTTGTACTCTTCTTTACAGAGGGCACAGATCCTGGAGTCCGGGTTGTAAGGCCACTGCGGATAATCTCCTCTGAAAGAGATCTCCCCGCCCAGATAGCGGGTAAGTAATGTCAGTTTATCCTTTATCATCTCTTTCAGGGATGCCACGCTGCTGCGTACAGACCAGGTAAATGAAACGGTGTCATCTTCCGTGCGCACGATGCCCAGATTCAGGGAACTCTCTACCAGACCGGGCAGGTCCATGCTCATGGTCTGAATACCGCAGGGTGCCTCAAAGAGCATGAAAATAACCCTGCCGCTCATGGGATCCGTCATAACCGGACAGGCAGCCATTCCTCCGGCTGTAACACAAACGCGGATGGAGGGATCTGCTTTATGAAATTCGCTGCGGATCCGGCTGCCGAATTCATTGACGATTTCAACCATCTTATCGGCGTCTCCTTCACGCAGGATCAGTACGGCATGACTTTCGACCGGAATAGCATTGTCCTTCTCTCCGCCGCTCACACTTACCAGACCGAAAGAAATATTTTTGCGGATCTGCAGCAGCAGCCGGCCGAGCAGGACATTGGCATTGGGCCTTCCCTTATCGATCTCGTCACCGGAGTGGCCTCCGATCAGGCCGGTAATGTCCAGCTTTACCTCAAGTCCCTGTGCCTGCTCTGTCTCCATGGGCAAAACCGACGTAACCCGTACGCCGCCGGCACAGCCTGCCAGGAAATGGCCTTCATTCTCGGAATCCAGGTTCAGGAGATAGGAAGCCCGCAGATCTGAAGTATCCAGGGCCATCGCCCCTTCCATTCCGGCTTCTTCTTCTGTGGTAAATACCACCTCCAGGTCCGGATGGGCGATAGTATCATCATCCAGAACAGCCAGAGCCATGGCGACGCCGATGCCGTCATCAGCCCCGAGGCTTGTATGATCCGCGTGGATGAATCCATCTTCCACTACCAGTTCTATACCGTCTCTGGTCATATCGATCGTGGACTGCGGATCCTGTACGCAGACCATATCCAGATGCGCCTGCAGCATCAGTGTCTTAGCGGATCCGTAACCGCTGGAAGCCGGCTTCTTGATCACAACATTATACTCTTCATCCTGACGGACATAAAGTCCCCGGGATTTCGCGAAAGCTGTGCAGTAATCGCTGACTGCCTTTACATTATAGGAACCTCTCGGGATCCTGCTTAGCTGCTCAAAATAATAAAATACCTTTTCCGGTTTAAGACCGTCCAGTTTTCCCATTTTCAAAAAATCCTCACTTTGCTGCCCTGAGAAGCGGCGGTTTCCTTTGTTAATTCTTAAAGCTGTGTATCGGAGCCGGAATACGTCCGCCTCTCGCAATAAAGTCCTCACAGCCGAATGTATTAACTTTCATAACAGGCGCATGGCCCAGAAGCCCGCCGAATTCCACGACATCTCCTACGTCTTTGCCTGCTACCGGTATCAGGCGGACTGCTGTAGTCTTCTGATTTATCATGCCGATCGCCATCTCATCAGCGATCATTCCAGAGATAGAAGCAGCGCTGACATTCCCGGGAATAGCGATCATATCAAGACCTACGGAGCAAACGCATGTCATGGCTTCCAGTTTCTCTATCGTCAGTGCGCCGCACTCTACAGAATCTATCATGCCCTGATCTTCAGACACAGGGATGAAAGCACCGGAAAGGCCGCCTACATAAGAAGAAGCCATGATGCCGCCCTTTTTAACCGAGTCATTGAGCATGGCAAGAGCTGCCGTTGTCCCAGGAGCACCTACCTTCTCCAGCCCCATCTCTTCCAGGATCTCGGCCACAGAATCTCCAATCGCCGGTGTAGGCGCCAGGGAAAGATCAACAATACCGAAAGGTACATCCAGACGGCGGGAAGCCTCTCTGGCTACCAGCTGTCCTACCCGCGTCACCTTGAAGGCTGTCTTCTTGACAGTCTCACAGAGTACACCGAAATCCCTGCCGCGGACGGATTCCAGAGCCCGTTTCACTACGCCCGGACCGGAAACGCCGACATTGATGACACAGTCACCCTCTGTCACACCATGGAAAGCTCCTGCCATAAAGGGATTATCATCCGGCGCGTTGCAGAATATAACCAGCTTCGCGCATCCCAGACTATCCTGGTCTTTTGTCAGCTCGGCTGTCTTCTTGACAACCTCTCCCAGGATCCGCACCGCATCCATGTCGATACCCGTCCGGGTGGAGCCTACATTAATAGAACTGCAGACCAGTTCTGTCTGCGCGAGGGCTTCAGGAATAGATTCTATCAGCAGCCGGTCTGCCCGGGTCATACCTTTGGAAACAAGAGCGGAAAATCCGCCCAGAAAATTGATGCCCACGGTGTGAGCCGCCCTGTCCAGAGTTTTGGCGATCTTTACAAAATCGTCCGTCGTACGGCAGCAGCCGCCGATCAGGGCGGCGGGCGTTACGGAGATTCTTTTATTTACGATCGGGATCCCATAATCCAGTTCTATCTCATGTCCGACCTTTACCAGATTCTCCGCCTTGCTGGTGATCTTATCATAAATCCGGCGGCAGGTCTCGTCTACATCCTCATGGCAGCAGTCCAGAAGGCTGATGCCCATTGTGATCGTCCGCACATCCAGATTGGACTCCTCGACCATCTGATTTGTCTCTTCAACTTCGAATAAATTGATCATAATTCACTCCGTTAAATTCTATGCATTACGTCAAAGATTTCTTCGTGCTGAATCTTGATCTGAACGCCCAGCCGGCCGCCCAAAAGTTCCAGTTCCTGCGCCAGAAGAGAAAATTCCTTATCCGCGTGGTTGGCATCCGCGATCATCATCATATGGAAATATCCCTGCAGGATAGACTGGTTAATGTCAAGGATGTTAATATTATGCTCTGCCAGATAAGAGCAGACAGCGGCAATGATACCTACACAGTCCTTGCCCACAACAGTGATAATTGTTCTTTTCATGGATCTGTTCCTTTCCTTACGTGTACTTATCTTTCAGGCTCGATCATGGCAAGCGCCCTTTCGCGGGGCGCCACTTTAATGGTAAACTTTCCTGCTGCCTGCGGATGGTCTTCCATAAGCTGATTCTTCACGGCAGCCAGTGCCAGCTCCGGGAAATTGTTCTCTTTGCTCAGGTGGCCAAGAACGACTGTCTGCAGGCGCTCATTAAGAACTTCTCCGATCAGTCTGCCGCAGTCCTCATTGCAAAGATGGCCGTAATTCCCGGCGATCCTGCGCTTGAGCTGGTAGGGATATCTTCCGGTCTCCAGCATCCGCAGGTCATGATTGGCTTCCACGTAGAGCACGCTGCAGCCGCTGACCGCACGGACGACAGACTGATCAAAATATCCCAGATCCGTCACCGTCCCGATCCGCACATCTCCCTCCTGCAGCGTATATCCCACAGGATCACGGGCATCATGGGAAACAGAAAAGGGATGGATCTGAATATTGTCAATAAAAAAATCCTCTTCCGGTCTGATAACGCGGAAAAGTGATTCGTCAATGGTTCCCAATGAACTGCTCTGTTTTATCTCTTCTATGGTCCCCCGGGTGGCATAGACGGGAATATGGT
Organism: uncultured Eubacteriales bacterium; assembly: GCA_900317095.1. Taxonomy (GTDB): domain Bacteria; phylum Bacillota; class Clostridia; order Lachnospirales; family Lachnospiraceae; genus UBA2912. The sequence goes on from ONFL01000073.1 coordinate 9,107, forward strand.
ATTTTCTGGACCAGACGCCCAGGCCTCTGATATGATCTGTGTGCTCATGGGTGATCAGAAGCGCCTTTATATCGCTCCCATCTCTGCCCAGACCTTTCAGGCCTTCTTCCATTCTCTTTCTGCTCACACCGGCATCTATCAGAATATGTGTATCATCATTGCCCGCGTAAAGGCAGTTTCCGCTGCTCCCGCTCGCAACCGAAGCAAATCGCATATGTCTTCCTTCCTTATTATATTTGCAGAATGCTCCGCCTTCTGTCCGGCGGAGCATCGCTAAAAAGGCAGTCCTTTTTATTTCATCTCTGCCTAAAACAAAATGAGTGTAGCATAAAGCCTATTTTTTGTCAATAAAGCTTATCCTCCAGCTGCCGGCGGACGTCTTCCAGACTGCTGTTGTTCGTCAGTACAAAATCAGCTTTCCTGCGCATAACGCTGTCATCAGCCTGCCTGCTCATAACCGCGTCAACCCTGGCGTCCGAATAACCCCGGGTCTGCTTCATGCGCTGCCGGCGGATCTGCGGATCCGTGTAGATATACCAGATCTCATCCATCATATCTCCGAATCCAGCTTCCAGAAGGATGGCAGATTCGACCGCTGCAAAGGGATACTTCCCGCTTCGGCGCGCCTGATCCGTCAGACGCTCAACCTCCTGGCGGACATAGGGATGTGTCATGCCGTTCAGCGCCTGCAGCTCTTCTGCATCCTGAAAAACAATTGAAGCCAGGCGGGGGCGGTCTATCTCTCCGTCTTCCTGAAGTATATCCTGGCCGAAATGGTCTACGATCAGCTGATAACTCACATGGCCCTTCTTTGTCAGATCCCGGGCAACTTCGTCTGTCAGGATCACATAAGCGCCAAAATAATCCTTCAGCATCCGCATGACCTCGGATTTTCCGGTTCCTGCTCCGCCTGTAATCCCGTAAATCTTAAATTGCTTCATTTTTCTTCTCCCTGCCCGCAGCGGGCAAATCTGCTGCAGCAGCCCTTATCAGGGCACATATTGTCTATTTCAGCTGGTACCAGCTGCTGCCGGTGTTCATGTCAATTTCCAGCGGCACTGCCAGATGTGCGGCACCGGTCATCTCCTCCTGGAGGATCCGCTTTACCTCTTCCAGTTCATCCTCTGCTGCTTCTATCAGAAGTTCATCGTGGATCTGCAGGACGAGTCGAGACCGCAGTCCCTCTTTCTTCAGCCGGCGGCTGACCCTTACCATGGCGATTTTTATAATATCAGCTGCAGTTCCCTGGATGGGTGAGTTCATAGCAGCCCGCTCGCCAAAGGAACGCTGCATAAAGTTTTTGGATCCCAGCTCCGGAATGGGCCTGCGGCGTCCGTACATCGTTGTCGACCAGCCCTTCTCCTTCGCGTCGCTGACGCATTTGTCGAGGAAAGCCTTAATACCGGGATAGGTCTCAAAATACTGCTGTATATAGGCTTCCGCTTCCTTTCTGGAAATATCAAGATCCTGGCTGAGTCCAAATGAACTTATGCCGTATACGATGCCGAAATTTACAGCTTTGGCGCTGCGCCGCTGAAGCGGTGTGACTTCCTCAAACGGAACGTGGAAGACCTTCGATGCCGTCATCCGGTGGATATCCTGTTCTTCCCGGTAAGCTTCGATCAGATTCTCATCCTGTGCCATATGGGCAAGGACGCGAAGCTCGATCTGAGAATAGTCAGCATCCGCGAAAATACAGCCCTCCTCCGGAACAAAGACCTTGCGGATCATCCGGCCCAGCTCCATTCTTACCGGAATATTCTGAAGGTTGGGATCATTGCTGCTGATGCGGCCGGTCGCCGTGATGGTCTGGTTGAATTTCCCATGGATCCGGTGATCCCGCGGATCTATAAAAGCCGAAAGTCCATCCGCGTAAGTAGACTTGAGCTTTGTCAGCTGCCGGTATTCCAGGATCTTGCCTATGATAGGATCATAGCTTCTGAGCTTTTCCAGAATATCGGCAGACGTAGAATAACCGGTCTTTGTCTTCTTCGCAAATGGAAGATTCATCTTTTCAAAAAGGATGACTCCCAGCTGCCTGGGAGAATTTATATTGAAACTTTCCCCCGCCAGATCGTAAATATCCTGTTCCAGCTCATCGATCCGCCCGCTCAGCTGCTCACCATACCTGCGCAGTTCCTCTTCCTCAGCCCGGATGCCGAATTTCTCCATATCATAAAGCACATAGACCAGAGGCATCTCTATCTCCCGGTAAAGCCGGTCCATCCCATCCCTTGTCAGCTTCTGCAGCAGCACTTCTCCGGTCTTAAGCGGCACCCAGGCCTCGCCGGCCAGATAGCGCAGCAGATCTTCTTTCTGGGTCCCCGCCGCCTCTGCCAGGCTCTTTTTCTTAAAGAGATCGCTGAAGGACGGCACTGTGATGCCCAGATGATCCTGGGCTATGGTGTCAAAACTATAACCCTCACGAAGCGGGTTGAGCAGATATGCCGCGATCCCTGCGTCAAAGACATTGGCAAGCTCCGGAAGATCCAGAAAATGCAGCTGCTTCTTCCAGTTTATCGTCCACACCTCACCGGCTGACTGCACGGCCTGCCCTGTCACTTCCCTAAGCTTGTGAGGTTCTTCCCCTGCAAAATATACCCGGGGCGCCTGTCCGGGCAAAGCGATGCAGATGCCTTCCAGACCATCCTCGCTAAAGTAAAAGAGTCCGATCTTCTTTCCCCTGCAGAGGTCAGGCAGATCCAGAGGATCTGTCCCTTCCACAGCTGAGGGATACTCCTCAGGGGCAGCTGCGGCGGCTTTTTCGAAGCGGGAAAGAATGCCCTTAAGCTCCAGTTTCTTCATTATTACATAGGAGTCCTCATTCAGAAGATCACCAAGCCGCGCCTCTTCCGGAGAAAAATCCAGCTCGCAGTCTGTCTTGATGGTTACAAGAAACTTGCTGAAAACAGCCTGCTGGTAATTAGCCGTCAGATTATCACCGGCTTTTTTGGGCTTTATCTCATCCGCATGTTCAGCCGCGTTCGCCAGCGAATGGTATGTGCTGATGATCCTGGAGGCCGTCTTCTCGCCTATCCCCGGCACGCCGGGAACATTGTCTGAGCTGTCCCCCATCAGTGCCTTCATATCAATAAACTCCGCAGGTGTGACATGATATTTCTCTTCCACATCGGCGGCGTAGTAATCCTCTATCTCAGTTCCGCTCTTTTTTGTTTTGGGGATTCTTATCTTAACCGTATCTGTCGCCAGCTGCAGCAGATCACGGTCACCGGATATGATAGAGACTTCCACTCCCTTCTCCATGAAGATCCGGCTCAGGGTTCCCAGGATGTCGTCTGCCTCATAACCGGCTTTTTCCAGCACGGGCACATGCATGGAGCGGAGAAGCCCTTTCATCACAGGCACCTGTTCAGTCAGTTCCTCCGGCATGGGATGACGGGTCCCTTTGTAGCCGCTGTAGGCTTTATGACGGAATGTGGGGGCATGTACGTCAAAAGCAACCGCCAGATACTGCGGCTGCTCTTCGTCCAGGATCTTAAAGAGGATGTTCAGAAAACCGAGAATGGCATTTGTATGGATTCCCTGGGCATTTGTCAGTGAAGGGATACCGTAAAAAGCCCGGTTGAGTATGCTGTGTCCATCGATCAGTACTGCTTTGCTCATCTATATCAATCCTCCGAAATAAAAAATAAGAAGAACGATCATGAAAATAACGAATAGTGCGGCGATAATCCTGAGGCGCAGCTTTCTTCTTCTGCCAAGCGCCAGCCGCTTTCTCCTCGAGCGGATCACATTCTGCAGAGACTTCTTCAGATCAAATGTCCCGGTCACGTCATGATCCAGCGCAGCCAGTCCTTCTGTTACCATATAGCTGACTTCCAGTTCCTCGTAACAATCTGCGCAGTTCTCTATATGATCC
>ONFL01000125.1 GCA_900317095.1 uncultured Eubacteriales bacterium
AGCTATATTTTTGATGAAAACAGCGGCACGCCTCTGTATGAGGCGCTCTATCAATATATCCGCTCCGACATTATCAGCGGTAAGATCCGCCCAAATCAGAAACTGCCTTCCAAGAGGTCTCTGGCTGAAAACCTGCATGTCAGTATCAATACGGTGTCAGCCGCCTATGATACATTAAAGGCGGAGGGATATATCCGCTCGGAAGAGAGAAAAGGGTATTTTGCGGAAGATCTGTCCGGCTATCTTGTTAAAAAACCGGCGAGGAAAAATAAGCCGAGCTGGGATCAGGAGGAGGATGAGCAGGAATGGTATCTCGATTTCAAAGCCAATGCCCTGAGCGTCAATCTGTTTCCTTTTAATATCTGGAACCGTTATCAGCGGGAAACCATGCTGATGGACCCGGCCATACTGGGCCGGCCCCTTCCCTATAACGGCCTGTACGAGCTTCGCTGCGCCATAGCGGATATGCTGCGGGATAATCGCGGCATGGATGTGGACCCGCGCCAGATCGTGATCGGGGCAGGAAGCGAATACCTTTATATGCGGATCATGCAGCTTCTGGGGAAGCGCAGCGTACTGGCCGTTGAAGATCCGGGCTATCAGAAATTTTCTATTATTGCGCAAAGTCTGGGCCAGACCGTTATCCCGATTTCTGTTGATGATAAGGGAATGGATATTAGTGCTCTGCGAAAGAGCGATGCGATGGCGGCACATATTTCCCCCAATGCGCATTTCCCGACCGGCGTGATCATGCCTGTTTCCAGGCGCCTGGAATTGTTCTGGTGGCTGAGCGGAGAAAAAGACCGCTATTGTATTGAAGATGATTATGACAGCGAATTCCGCTTCTGGAACCGGGGTATGCTGCCTCTCTATGCCGAAAATGTGCAGGACCGTATCATATACATGAACACATTTACAAAGACGGTCGTCCCTTCGCTGCGGATCAGCTATATGGTCCTGCCCTGGAGGCTGATGGACAGGTATGAGAAAACCCAGAGCTTTTATTCCTGCACGGTATCCACGATGGAACAGTATTCCCTCGCCCGCTTTATAAAGGAAGGAAAATACGAATACCACGTGCAGTTCATGCGGAATTTTTACCGTAAATACCGCGATACCGTCCTGACAGCGATCAGGAATTCTAAAATAGGTAAAAAGGCGGAGATCATTGAGCACAACGCCGGGACGCATTTTCTGCTCCGGATCCGTACGGATCTGTCAAAGGAAGAGGCAGCCCGGCGGGGCATGGAAGAGGGGCTGGCCCTGTCCTTTTTCTCGGATTATTTTTACCGTGATTACAGGGAAAAGGGCTGCTGTACCCTGGTCATCAATTATGCGGCCATTGAAGAGAAAAAGCTGCAGGGACTGATAGAGAGGCTGGAAAGGATATTCTCTCTTTAGGTATCTGGAAACCCCTGCTTCCTGAAATTCAGGCAAGCATCGTGTTCACAGGCCTGGAGATCATTTTTGCGTAGAGCTTGACGACGAATCCTGTGCAGCAGGCGGAGATGATGGTGCCTTCGCGGGTTCCGATGATCTTTCCGTGGAAGAAAATGAGAGACAGCACCACTGCTGCCACGACGCAGGAGATATCGAAGGCGACCTTGACATTGCCAAAGGGCTTCTTTACTTTGTCGGAAATGTCCTTGACCAGGGCTTCTCCGGAATTGAGGACGACGTTAGCGATGACTGTGAGCTCTATGCCGAAGGCGAGAATGAAAATGCCGATCACGAGCATGAGCAGTTTAGAACCATACATCTCGACCGGGATCCCCGATACCATGCGCATGCCCAGATCGGTAAATGCCCCGAAGAGAACCGAAAGCGGAATCTGCAGCAGCTGGATCAGCTGGAAATCCCTGCGAAGAATAAGGATCTGTGCGGCAAGCAGCAGGCAGTTCCAGATGAGCAGCCATGTTCCAAGACTGAGGGAGGGAATGAGACTGTTCATTACATTTGCCACCGACGAGATGGGCGACACACCCAGTTCTCCATGCTTTGTAAAAGCAACTCCCACCCCTTCAAAGAAGAGACCCACAATAAACAGCACATATCTCTTCATCAGTTCTTTTTTCGTCATTTGCCATCGTCCTCCCTGCATGCAATTTGTATGGATCCACCCTGGATCGGGTCATCTGCTGCGCAGCTTATGAATTCACTTCTGCAGATTCTGATAAACCGTTTCCAGAGTCTTTATAAATGCTTCTTTTTCTGCTTCAGAAAGTCCCTGAAGCGCTTCATCGTCAATGGAAGCAAACTCTGAGACAATTCTCTTCTGGAAAACTTTCCCTTTCTCCGTCATGTAGACCTGCACGGCCCGGTGGTCGCCCGGCGGTGCCTTTCTGATGATGAGCTCATCCCTTTCCATGCGGTTGAGGATCGATGTGAGCGTCGGAGCCTCAATATGGCAGCTCCGCGCGATCTCTCCGGGTCTTGCCCCATTGTGCTCCCCCAGATACTCAAGCACCTTTGGCTGGCCCGGAGTGAGCCCCGTATTCTTCAGCCGGTGCATAATACTCCTCTGTACCGACGCCTGCGTGATCATGAGCAGAAAGTGAAACGAATTGTCCATATGCTTCCTTTCATTAGCAATCTAATATTTAGCATTCTAATAAATAATCATATATGTACATTTTCCAGATGTCAATACCCGAGATGGATTCAGGCGTCAGCCTTTCCCTTTCTTGCTGCTGCCCTTGCATGGCTCCCTTTGCTGTACGCATCAAAAGTCTTTCCCAGATTATCCGCAGAATCCATCGAGACAGGGAATTTCCGCGCATAGTGAAACATGGCCCGGCAGTTCACGGTCCCGGTATCTTTATTATAAACAGTTACATCCACTGCAGCTGTCGTTTCTCCTGCGTGGATCACGTCTGCCTTGCAAATGAGGGTGTCTCCCAGAAGGGCCGGCTGCAGATAAGAAATATTGGCTGTAATGGTAGGGCCGCCCATGCCTGTGGAACCGGCACAATAACCGCCGGCTTTGTCACAAAAGGAAAACAGAAAGCCGCCGTGCGCGCTTCCTATCGTATTGATATGGTCCTCAGTCACCCGGGTCTCTGCCTCCAGCTTTCCGGGCTCAAATTCGTTGATCTTTATATTCAGTGTCTGGGAATAGCGGTCCTTGTCTATCTCCAGCAGTTTTTTTACATATGCTTCTCTCTCAGGTGTCATATAATATCCTTTCTGAAAATGTATTTCTTTTCCGGGTGTTTTCTGTATTAGTTTACATAATAAAATGCATTTTTCTTTCCGTCAATATCCGTCTCTGACCGGTAGTCAAAATTTCAAAAAGGGCGCCCATTTTCTTTTTAATAATTCATATCTGAACAAATAAGCCGTTATACATCATATTATTTTCACAATATCGCACAAACTTTGTTATATTTCTGTGAATTTCGTTGACTTTAAGGATTTTTCACGTTAAAACAGGGAGCCGAGGGGAATCAGTAGATATTCAGATGTAATAATAGTGAATACGAAGGTGAGCAAATGAAATATCTGAAACAACTATCTATCATATTGTCGGCCTCCTGTGCGGGAGAACTGCTGAAGCATTTTCTGCCGCTGCCTGTTCCGGCAAGCATATACGGCCTGGTCCTTATGCTTGTTCTTCTGATTACGAAGGCTGTAAAAATAGAGCAGGTGGATGTCATAGGAACTGTGCTGGTCGAAATCATGCCGGTTATGTTCATACCGGCCGGGGTCGGTCTGATGACAGCCTTAGGTACTCTGGAACATATGATGATTCCGGTGCTCGTCATCACAATCGGCGTGACATTCCTGGTCATGGCAGTTACAGGAAAAATGACCGATCTGGTCATAACCCTCCAGGAAGCGGGCAGCAAAAAAACGCGAAAAGATATCCTAAAGGAAGCGGGCATAAAAAGTGACATACGAAAGGAAAGCAGAGCAAATGCCAGGGGAGGCGCAGGAAAATGCATGATATGAGCAGTATTATGACAGATTCTGCCACTATAGGCGTAGTCATTTCCCTGATCATGTACGGTTTCGGCGTCTGGCTGCGTGACAAGACCAGGATAGATGCTTTTAACCCGCTCCTGATCTCCATTGTTTCGGTCATCGCCTTTCTGGAACTTTTCAGGGTGGATTACAGCGAATTTGAAAAAAGCGGTAAGTATCTTTCCTATCTGCTGACTCCCGCGACCGTCGCGCTGGCGATACCTCTTTACAAGCAGCTGAATCTGCTGAAAAAGCATTTTGCAGCTATCCTGATCGGCGTCATGTCCGGCGTCCTGACATCCATGGGCAGCGTCCTGCTTCTCGCCATGCTTTTCGGACTGGACCACAAGTCCTATGTGACTCTGCTTCCAAAGAGCATTACGACGTCCATAGGCATGGGCATTTCCCAGCAGTACGGCGGCTGCGTCTCCATCACTGCTGCCGTTATTATCATCACCGGTATCGTCGGAAATATGATCGCGGTCGTCTGGTGCCGTCTGCTGCGGATCAAGAGCCCCATCGCGCGAGGCCTGGCCGTCGGCACCGCGTCCCACGCTATCGGCACCGCCAAGGCCATGGCCATGGGGGAAGTAGAGGGTGCCATGAGTTCCCTGGCCATTGTTGTCTCCGGCCTGCTAACAGTCATCCTGGCATCATTTTTTGTAATGCTGTATTAAGACCGGTATTCTTTGACAAAAACTACACTGGATACGATATAATCATATAAAACAATATCAGGAAGGTGCAGTGAAAAAATGAGAGAAAAAACGGATTTTAAGTCTGCCGGGAAGATCGTAACCCTTTACCCGGCCCGGCAGCCTGGTGCCCCTATGATCATTTTGAACAACTTTTCCGGCGATGGCAGCAGTGTCGTAAGCGCAATGGAGGAGATTGGCTGCGGAGATTGTTATCTGGCATCCATAGGGAATCTGAACTGGGATCATGATATGACGCCCTGGTACTGCCCTGCGCTGTCTCCAAATGATAAGCCGTGTACGGGAGGCGCAGATGCTTATCTGAATCTGCTGCTGGGGCAGATACTGCCAGATACGCTGTCGCGGATCAGCGGAAGGCCGGCATTTCTCGGAATAGCCGGCTACTCCCTGGGCGGGCTTTTTGCGCTTTATTCCATGTACCATACGGATCGTTTTTCCCGGGCGGCAAGTATGTCCGGGTCTTTCTGGTTCCCGGATTTTGTGGAGTATGCGCAGTCGCACGACCTGAAGCGGCGGCCTGAAAGGTTATATATCTCCATGGGAGACAGTGAGGCAAAGACAAGGAACAAGCTGCTGAAAAAGGTGCAGGAGAACACAGAGATCCTCATCGGCTTATACCGGGAAAAGGGGATCCCTGTTGAATACCAGTTAAATTCGGGAAACCATTTTAAAGAACCGGCTCTGCGAAGCGCAAAGGGGATAAAAGCAATCCTGCTGTAGGGAGGGAGTCACTTACTTGAATAGTATCTCAGGTTTGGATCTTAGCAAAT
>ONFL01000020.1 GCA_900317095.1 uncultured Eubacteriales bacterium
ATGCCCAGATAGCTCAGTCGGTAGAGCAGAGGACTGAAAATCCTCGTGTCACTGGTTCGATTCCGGTTCTGGGCATTGAATTTTTCACTTTACAAGTTCCGGGAGATGTGATATTATATTCTCTGAACGCTGAAAAGTTCACAGATGCAGGTGTGGTTCAATGGTAGAACATCAGCCTTCCAAGCTGAATACGTGGGTTCGATTCCCATCACCTGCTTTGAAAATTGAATATCCGCACGAAAGTGTGTCATATGCGCGAGTGGCTCAGTTGGTAGAGCGTGACCTTGCCAAGGTCGAGGCCGCGGGTTCGAGTCCCGTCTCGCGCTTCTTTTTTTGACTTGCTGATCATTTTATGAAGTTTGCGGGAAAGAAAATATAGGTATGTTATTCTGCAGCATAGAATTTATATTTCTTTTTTTACCGGTTTTCCTGCTGATCTATTACGGGCTCCCGAGAAAGTACAGTAACATTGTCCTTTTCGCAGGAAGCCTGTTTTTTTATTGGTACGGAGAACGTAAGTATTTTATCCTGATCCTGGTCTCCCTTGCCATCCATTATGCCCTGACCAGGTTCAGCTATGGCAGATCTGTCAGGGTCCGCAGAGCCTGCCTGGCCCTGATGCTGCTCTACGGATTCGGAACTCTCTTCTTATTTAAATATCTGGGTTTTTTCGCCGACAACTGGAATGCTCTGGCAGGACATGCGGCCGCGGCGGGAGCAGGACGTCTGCCGCGGCTTAACGTGCCGCAGCTTACCCTGCCCCTGGGCATCAGTTTTTATACATTTCAGATTGCCTCCTATGCCATAGATGTTTACCGCGGCGGGATAGAGCCGGAGAAGAAGTTCATTAATCTGGGCGCTTATCTGACCATGTTTCCCCAGCTGATCGCCGGTCCCATCGTCCTCTACAGGCAGGTGGCCGGAAGCCTGGACAAAAGAAAGCTCAGCGCGGCCCACCTGGAGAACGGGCTGAAAACTTTCATTATCGGCCTTTCCATGAAGATGCTGCTGGCGAATCCCTTTGGCAGTCTCTGGAACCAGGTACTGACCTGGGGCGTAGACAGTGTCTCCGTGCCGGTTGCCTGGCTGGGCGTGCTGGCCTATACATTTCAGATCTATTTCGATTTCAGCGGCTATTCGGTCATGGCCATGGGCCTGGGCGAGATGCTTGGTTTTAAGATACCCCGGAATTTTCGTCATCCCTACATATCCTGCTCGGTCACGGAGTTCTGGCGCAGGTGGCACATTACCCTGAGCAGCTGGTTCCGGGATTATATTTACATTCCCCTGGGCGGCAGCCGCAGGGGAAAGGGCCGCATGGTCCTTAATATGTTCATTGTCTGGGGACTGACCGGTTTCTGGCACGGCGCCTCCTGGAACTTTGTCATCTGGGGACTTTATTATTTCGTCATCCTGACTGTGGAAAAGCTTTTCCTTTCCCGGCTGCTGGATAAGTCAAAGGTGCTGGGCTGGATCTGGACCTTCTTTCTGGTCAGCGTCGGCTGGGCGATATTTGCCATTGACGATTCCCATATCCTGCTGGCTTACCTGCACCGCATGTTCGGCTGTCTGGGGCAGGCGCAGGCATGGATGCCCCGCAACGGCATTTTTACACAGGTAATGAAGGATTACGGAGTCTATTTTATCCTGGGCTTCTTCTTCTCCATTCCCTTCCCCCTGCGGATCTATAATGAGAATAAGAAGAAACCGGTCATGATCCTGGCCCTTGCTGTCCTGTTCGGCCTGTGTGTTTATAAGCTGGCGACAGCGGCGAGCAACCCATTCCTGTATTTCCGTTTCTACAAAGGGCAGCGATAAAAAGGGTGGCATCAAAAAGGGACGTGGTTTATAATGGTTAAAGAATTTATAAAAAAATATCCGCTGACGGTACTGATGATCATTTTCTGGATCGTCGGCGGGATCTGGTTTGGCAGCCATATCATTTTTGACAAGGTGGAAGAAGCCTCCGGCAGAGGCCGGGCCCAGGAAGTCATAGAGCAGATGGATCCCTCCGGGGCCTTTGCGGGTCTGCCCGTGCGGGCTCAGGCCCAGGTGACCGGGGACGCTGCTCCCCCCGCCGGGACGGGTTCCGTATTCACCAAGGTGAATGTTTCTTATTTTGACGATGCCTGCTTTATCGGGGATTCCCGGACCGACACGCTGCGCCTGTATTCCGGCTGGACGAAACCAGCCTATTATACAAAGACCGGCACCAACATCTGGGATATCATGGATGATACGGTGCAGGCGGGAGACGGCGGCGCCGAGATCAGCATAGATAAGGCACTGCAGACTCATAAGTTTGGCAAGGTCTATATCATGCTCGGTGTAAATGAGCTGGGAACCGGGACGCCGGAATCCTACTACCAGCAGTTCCGGAAGGTGGTTGACCGCATCCGTCAGCTGCAGCCGGATGCCCTGATATTTGTAGAGTCTATTATTCATGTAACAGACGCTGAGCAGAAAGCACAGCCCGCCATTAATAATGATGCCATCAACAGCCGCAACACGCTGCTGAAGAAACTGGCAGATAACAAGAAGACATTTTACATAGACGCCAATGAGGTTCTGGATGATAAAAATGGATGCCTGAACGCGTCCTATACATTTGACGGCGTGCATCTGAAGGGCGATCAGGTCGGACCCTGGCTGGATTTCCTTCTGGCCCACGGTGTCGTGCGAAAATAACAGAGGAAGATATGAATCCATACTTAAAAGTATTTCTGATCTCCATGGTCCCGCTTATAGAGCTGCGCGGTTCCATGCTTTATGCGACAGGCGTGCATCTGTCTCTGCTTCCGGCCTATATCGTCGCGATCATAGGCAATATGATCCCGGTTCCTTTCATATATCTCTTCGCCAGGAAGATCCTGGTCTGGGGAAAGGATAAACCGGTGATCGGGAGATTTTTTACATTCTGTCTGGAAAAAGGCGAGAAGGGCGGCCGGAAGCTGCAGGCCAGCGCGGGCCGGGGCCTCTTCTTTGCCCTGTTTATATTCGTAGGGATCCCGCTTCCCGGGACCGGCGCCTGGACTGGGACTCTGGCGGCCAGTCTTCTGGATATGGACTTTAAGTCCAGCGTTCTGGCGGTCATGATGGGCGTGCTGCTGGCCGGGATCATCATGGGCCTTGCGGGGACCGGAATTTTTACATTGATCCGTTAAACCACTTTTTTGGCAATGGGGGAGAGGAAAGAAGATGCTGAGTTTATTATTTGACGGCGGCAGCGGTATATTGTCCATGATCGGAGCTGTGGCGGCTTTTGCCGGCGTATTCTGGCTGCTGCTTACGCGCCGGGATATGCTTCCGAAGGACCAGGGCCGTGAATATGCGGTAAATGGCAAACAGTCGGCCGGAAAGGCCCGCGGGGCAGGGATCATCTTTGCCTCGATTTTCGTCGTGGCATCGCTGATCTTTGGAAATATAGACGCCGAGGATGTCATTTATCTGGTGCTCCTGGTGGCGGAGATGATCAGCGGCTATCTGGACGATGCCGCCGCCATTCCCTGGGGAGAGCTTAAGAAGGGCCTGATAGATCTGGCCATAGCTGTCGCCACGACAGCGGTCTATATTCATTACAACGGCACCGCGGTAACATTTGCCCTTATCGGGAAGACTGTGAATCTGCCGGTCGTTCTCTTCTTTATCCTCAGCATCCTGCTGATCTGGACGGCCATTAATGTTGTAAACTGCAGCGACGGTGTCGACGGCCTTTCCGGATCACTTTCCATCGTCTCTCTCATGGGATTTTACGCGCTGAATATAGCCCTGCGCAACACAGACGGCAACAGTCAGATTCTTTTCTTCTGCACATGCCTGCTGGCTTATCTCTGGTTCAACGCTGCGCCGTCCATACTGATGATGGGCGACGCCGGTTCCCGGGCAATGGGTTATTTCATCGCCCTGACGGCGCTGACCAGCCGCAGCCCCTTTATGTTTATCCCCCTGGCCCTGGTATTGATCCTGGACGGAGGACTCGGCCTGGTGAAGGTCTCCCTTCTCCGCTATGCGCATGTCAGCATCATGGAGCATGTGCGCACGCCGCTCCATGACCATGTGCGCAAGGTTCTGGGCTGGTCCAACACCCACACGGTGTTCCGCTTTGTGATCATACAGATCATGATCTGCCTGATCTTCGTGCTGCCGCTCTTTCATTAAACAGGATTTCAAAGAAAAGAGGATCCGTTTTCCGGGTACATATCATTTCCGGGAAAACAGGTCCTCTGTTTTTATATAAAGAAATGTTTTCTGCTTTATTTGTAGAAAGCCAGGAAGGCCTGATAAGCTTCGTATACGTCCAGCTTGGAGACGATCTCCACCGGCGCGTGCATAGACAGGACCGGGACGCCCAGATCGACGACATCTATATTCATGTTGGCTATGAACTGGGCTACGGTTCCGCCGCCGCCTTCATCTACCTTGCCGAGTTCGCCGGCCTGCCAGTAGACTCCGTTTCTGTCCATGATGTCTATGACCTTGTACATGGTCTCCGCGCTGGCGTCGTTGGAACCGCTCTTGCCGCGGGCGCCGGTGTATTTTGTCAGAACGCAGCCCCTGCCGAGATAGCAGGAATTCTGAGGGTCATAGACGCTGGAGAATGTGGGATCGTAGGCCGCGCTGACATCGGAGGAAAGGCAGAGGGCATTTTTCAGCATATCCTTGTAGGCTGTATGTCCGTTCTCGGCCAGATACTCCAGATATTGGCGGACGTAGTCGGACTGCAGACCGGTATTGCCCATGGAGCCGATCTCTTCCTTATCAGTGAGTATGGTGACGGTGGTGTAGGTCGGAGCCTGGGAATCTATTTCCGCCCGCAGGGCCGGGTAGGCGCAGACGCGGTCATCGTGGCCGGCAGACGCGATGAGGCTGCGGTCGAAGCCGACGTCCCTGGCGGGGCCGGCTGCCACGATCTCCAGCTCGGACCGGAAGAAATCTGCTTCCGTGATGCCGTATTTCTGGTTGAGTATGGACAGGACGCGGAGCTTGACCGGATCCTTAATCTTTTCATCCCGGTAGGGCAGGGAGCCGACGATGACGTTAAGCTCCTCACCGCGGATGCCGTCGGAGAGCTTGCGGGCGTTCTGCTTTGCGGACAGGTGGGGCAGCAGGTCGCTGATATAGAAGACCGGATCTGCCGGATCCTCACCGACGCAGACATCCACGCGCTGGCCGTCCTTTTTGTAGATAACGCCGTGGATGGCAAGCGGGATGGAAGCCCACTGATATTTCTTTATACCGCCGTAGTAATGGGTCTGGAAATAGGCCAGGTCGTCTTTCTCATAGAGGGGGGACGGCTTCAGGTCAAGCCGGGGCGCGTCTATGTGGGCGGCGTTCAGCCGCAGGCCCTCGCTTAAAGGCCGGCTGCCGAATGTGGTGGCGATGACGGCCTTGCCCCGGTTGTCGAAATAGACCTTGCTGCCGGGCCCGTAGGCTTTCGCCGGATCGAAGGGCGTGTAGCCCGCCTCCTGCAGAAGACAGAGCGCGCGGGCAGCTGCCTCCCGCTCTATCTTGGCATTTGTAAGAAAATCCATATAGGGCACACAGAATGCTTTCGCCTCTTCCAGGCGCCGGTCGGGTGCCTTCATACCGATGGATGGATATTCGAAGGTCAGCTGGTCTCTCAGAAGCTCAGCTTCAGACTTTTTCTTATCTTCCATATTATTATAAAACCTCCTAAAGAGTATTCTCTGCAGACATCAGTCTTCTTTCATCAGGCTCTGCACCTGCTCTATAGTCAGCACTGCTGCCTGGTGGACGTAGGACTGCATGCTCCCGTTCCCGAGGGTGACCACATGGGTGCCGCAGTGGTCAAATGGGATCAGGATGCGGCTGGCGCTGCTTCTGCCGATAGCCGCTGCCATGGCGCCGGTCAGCTCCCCCAGGATAGAGTCGGCGATGACGATGGCCACGACTCCTACAATGATATCGGATTTTTCTGCATTTACTATTATAGCGTTCTCGCCGGTGGCTCCGTCATCCGCGCCGCCCTTAAGCATGCTGGATGTGGCGAGGGAGTTCGTTCCCAGGGCCCGGACCGTGACCGGAAGGCCTGCCGGCATGAGCGAGCGCAGAGTCTGGATATACTGGCGGCCGATGCCGCCGCCCTGTCCGTCGACTACGCTGATCAGGATATTGTGTTTTGACATAAATCTCCTCGTGTCAGAGTATGACCGCAATGTGTTTCATGCTGCCCGGCAGGCCGGGAAAAGCCGCCTGAAATGCGCAATTGTGCCCGGTTCTGCCTTTTATTACTGTATAACATGGGCGGGCAGACTGTCAAGGAAGCCCATGTTAAAAAATACCGGGTCATTCGTTGCGAATCGGCCTGTAAAATGATATGATGATGTTTGAAATTCAATGCTTTGGGACAGACCTGGGATCTGCCGCGGAGAAGATCATCTTGAACCTTGAACATAGAAACATGCAGCAGGAGGAATATATGATTACACTACTGAATAATGGTGCATGGCTCCTGAACGGAAGCGAGATCGTCGAGGATACGGACGACGGGAGAGCCGTTCTGAAAGCGAAGACCGGAAGCGAGCCTGACAGGGCGCAGGGAAAGCAGCAGACGATTGCCTACGGTATCCTGAAAGCGCACAACACTTCAGATTCCATGGACAAGCTGAAGATAAAGTTTGACAAGCTGACCTCCCATGACATTACTTATGTGGGGATCATCCAGACAGCCCGCGCCAGCGGCCTTGAGAAGTTCCCCATCCCCTATGTGCTGACGAACTGCCATAACAGTCTCTGCGCGGTCGGCGGAACCATTAACGAGGATGACCACATGTTCGGCCTGACCTGTGCCAAGAAGTTCGGCGGCATCTATGTACCGCCTCATCAGGCAGTCATCCACCAGTTTGCCCGGGAGATGCTGGCCGAGTGCGGCGGCATGATCCTGGGATCCGACAGCCATACCCGCTACGGCGCCCTGGGCACCATGGCCATAGGTGAGGGCGGCGGCGAGCTGGCCAAGCAGCTGCTGGGAAGGACCTATGACGTGGATATGCCGGGCATAGTCGGCGTATATCTCAAGGGCGAGCCGGTACCGGGCGTAGGCCCGCAGGATGTGGCCCTGGCCATCATCGGAGCCGTATTTGCCAACGGCTATGTCAAGAACAAGGTCATGGAGTTTGTAGGACCCGGCGTCTCCTCTCTCAGCGAGGACTTCCGGATCGGCGTGGATGTCATGACCACAGAGACAACCTGTCTGTCCTCCATCTGGAGAACGGATGATAAGACCCGCGATTTCCTGGAGATCCACGGAAGAGGCGGAGCCTATAAGCAGCTTGATCCCGGCAGAGAGGCCTATTATGACGGCATGATGATAGTTGATCTTTCAGAGATCCGTCCCATGATCGCCATGCCTTTCCATCCCAGCAATGTCTACACCATCGATGCGGTCAATCACAACCTGGAGGATATTCTGGATGATGTCGCAAAGCGGGCTAAGGTCAGCTTCGGCGAGAACGTAGATTTCAGCCTCAGGGACAAGATCATAGACGGAAAGCTTTACTGCGACCAGGGCATCATAGCCGGCTGCGCGGGCGGCGGATTCGAGAACATCTGCGCCGCGGCCGACATCCTTGACGGTCATTACATTGGAAATGACAAATATACACTGAGCGTATATCCGGCCTCCATGCCCATTTATATGGAGATCATCAAGAACGGCACTGCCGGCGCCCTTATCCAGAGCGGCGCTGTCCTCAAGACTGCCTTCTGCGGTCCCTGCTTCGGAGCCGGCGATACTCCGGCCAACGGCGCTTTCAGTATCCGCCATTCTACCCGGAACTTCCCCAACCGCGAGGGCTCCAAGGTCCAGAACGGCCAGGTTGCCTCTGTTGCCCTCATGGATGCCCGTTCCATCGCGGCTACATCCGCCAACAAGGGCTTTTTGACACCGGCTACAGAGCTGACCGATATCCAGTACAAGGGCAGGACATATCATTTTGACGCTGATATTTACAAGAACCGTGTCTATGACAGCAAGGGCATTGCCCACCCGGAGCAGGAGATCCAGTTCGGACCCAATATTAAAGACTGGCCGGCTATGACCGCTCCCACAGATAACATGCTGCTGCGCATTGTCAGCGAGATCCACGACCCGGTTACCACCACAGACGAGCTCATCCCCTCCGGCGAGACATCATCCTTCCGCTCTAATCCTCTGGGACTGGCCGAGTTCACCCTCTCCAGAAAGGATCCCGCCTATGTAGGAAGAGCAAAGGCGGTCAGGGCGCTGGAGCAGGCCCGTGAAGCAGGCGTACATCCCTGTCATGCGGATTCCCCCGTCACAGCTGATCTCAAGAAGGCCGCTGCCGTGATAAAGACACAGTTCCCGCAGTTCGAGGGAATAAAGACATCCATCGGCAGCACCATATACGCTGTCAAGCCCGGCGACGGCTCCGCCCGCGAGCAGGCGGCTTCCTGCCAGAAGGTTCTGGGCGGCTGGGCCAATATTGCCAAAGAATATGCGACAAAGCGTTATCGTTCCAACCTGATCAACTGGGGAATGATCCCCTTCCTTTTCCCGGACGATGAGCTTCCCTTTGCGAACGGCGATTTCATTTTTGTTCCGCAGGTACGCAAAGCCATAGAGAACGGAGACCATGAGATCCAGGCCTATGTGGTAAAGGATTCCCTGATCCCTGTTACCCTCTATATAGATCCGCTGACGGAAGAGGAGAGAAAGATCATCCTCGCTGGCTGCCTGATCAATTATTATAAAGAAGACTGAATGTAGTTATCGGTAAACAGTGCATTTCCCCGGAGAGCGGGTCCGAATGGCCGGACTGCTGTCCGGGGCAGTATGTTTCAGCGTCCTGCTGAGAACAGGAATAGGAGTTATTATGGCAAAGATTCAGATGAAGACACCCCTTGTCGAGATGGACGGGGATGAGATGACAAGAATTCTCTGGAAGATCATCAAAGAGGAGCTGCTGGTCCCTTTTATAGACCTTAAGACAGAGTATTATGACCTGGGCCTTAAGCACAGAGACGAGACAGATGACCAGGTAACCGTCGACAGTGCCAACGCGACAAAGAAATACGGTGTTGCCGTCAAATGCGCGACCATTACTCCCAACGCGGCCCGCGTAAAAGAATACAACCTCAAGCAGATGTGGAAGAGCCCCAACGGCACCATCCGTGCCATACTGGACGGCACTGTTTTCCGGGCTCCTATTGTTGTAAAGGGCATAGAGCCCACCGTACGCACCTGGAAGAAGCCCATCACCATCGCCAGACATGCCTATGGCGATGTCTACCGCGCTGTTGAGATGAAGATTCCCGGCCCCGGCAAAACAGAGCTGGTCTATACCGCTGAGAACGGCGAAGTCAGCCGCGAGACCATCCATGTATTTGACGGACCCGGCATCATCCAGGGCCAGCACAATATAAGCGCCTCCATAGAGAGCTTTGCCCGTTCCTGTTTCACATACGCCCTGGAGACAAAGCAGGATCTGTGGTTCTCCACAAAGGACACCATCTCCAAGAAATATGACCACACATTTAAGGACATTTTCCAGGAGATATTTGATAAGGAGTACAGGGAAAAGTTCGACAAGGCCGGCATAGAATATTTCTATACACTGATAGATGACGCGGTTGCCCGTGTGATCCGCTCTGAGGGCGGCTTCATCTGGGCCTGCAAGAACTATGACGGCGATGTCATGAGCGATATGATAGCGACAGCTTTCGGTTCTCTGGCTATGATGACCTCTGTGCTGGTTTCCCCGGCAGGCATCTATGAATACGAGGCAGCGCACGGAACGGTTCAGAGACACTATTATAAGTATCTGAAGGGTGAGCCTACCTCCACCAATTCCGTGGCGACCATATTTGCATGGACCGGTGCCCTGCGCAAGAGAGGGGAGCTGGACAGCATTCCGGAACTGATGGATTTTGCGGATAAGCTGGAGAAGGCCGTCATCGATACCATAGAGAGCGGTACCATGACCGGCGACCTGGCCCTGATTACTACCATGGAGAACCCCAACAAGGTCGGCAGCGAGGAATTCATTAAGGCAGTCCGTGCGAGACTGGAGCAGGAGCTGGCATAAGTGAAGAGCGGAGAGATCAGCGCGTCTGCCCGCGGCAGGGTTATGAACGCCCTGCTGCAGGTAAAGCCGGGAGAGGTTCTGCCGGCCCGCAAGGCAGGCCGGGAGCTGCTGCGCTTTGAGGTAAATGGACAGACAGGCCAGGCCCAGAGCTGGGCGTCCGGGCTGTATCCGGAAAACGGGGTCTGTGTTTTCCGGCAGGCACAGGCCGAGCTGCTGGCAGAGGGCTTTGAGCCTGCCCTGGCCCTGTTTTCGGTTCAGATGCCGGATAATCTTCCGGAATCCTGGCTGACCGGCTGCGCGGACCGGGTCGGCAAAGCAGCCCGGCAGGAGGGGGTCCGGATGGGAGCCGGCCCTATGCTGTTTTTGCCGGGACTGACCGATCCTGTAGTGATCATAACCATGACCGGCTGCAGACCGGGAGAAGAAGACGGCGGGAAAGATCCCGGGCATGCCGGAGCTGGTCAGGATATCATTATGACCGGCTTTGCGGGCCTGTGGGGCAGCGCCGGACTGACATTCCGGTATTATGCGGCTTTGCTGGAGCATTTCAACCCGGATTTTCTGGCAGACCTGCACCGCCCCGGACCGGATGCATTCCGGCCGGATCTTGCGGTCCGGACTCTGCGAAATGCCGGCGCGGAAAGTATTTTTGCAGCCGGCCAGGGCGGCATTTACACAGCTCTGTGGGATTTCGGCGTCAGGGAAGGACTGGGGCTTACAGTCGATCTTGCAAAGATCCCGGTCCGTCAGGACTGTGTAGAGGTCTGCGACCATCTGGGCGTTAACATCTACCAGCTTATGAGCCAGGGCTGCGTTCTGGCCGCGGCAGACCACAGCAGCCTGCTTCTGCATTTCCTTCAGGAGGCCGGTATACCGGCAGCGGTCATCGGGAATTTCACAGGCGGCAATGACAGGGTGATCCTGACTGACGGGGAGCAGAAGTTTCTGGAACCCTTCCGGGGCGACAGCTTTGCTGGCGCGGCAGCAGGGGTTCCGTAAAGCAGGGCGGACAGGCCGGACCTGTATAAGATATATATTTAGAGAAGGTTTATAAGATATGGATGAAATGAAAGAGAAGATTCTGTCTGTTATTGAGAAGAACAGCAAGATCACCATAAAGGATCTGGCTATTGTTCTCGGTGAGAGCGAAGAGGTGGTAGCCAAAGCCGTTGCGGAGATGGAAAGCGACCACACCATCTGCGGCTATCACACCAT
>ONFL01000021.1 GCA_900317095.1 uncultured Eubacteriales bacterium
ATAACCAGGGCGGAAAGACCGTTGATGAGCTTGTTAAGGAATTCAATGAGTCCAACGACCACATCCATGTAAGGGCAAAAATATCCTTTATTTCCTGATGCTGATGACCATGTTCGTGCCTTTCACGGTAACCATGATCCCCAACTACCTGCTGATATCCAGGATCCACCTGGCTGACAACATCTGGGGCGTGGCCCTGCCGCAGCTGGCCGACGTACTGGGTATTTTCCTGATCCGTCAGGCCATGCGGGGCATACCGGTCAGTCTGATAGAGGCTGCGAAAATGGAGGATATATCCGACCGCAAGATCATGACAGATATCGTGCTGCCTCTTGTGAAGCCGGCTGTCATCTCCACCGGCATCATTTTCTTCATAAATTCATGGAATGAATACGTATGGCCGGTCCTGATCCTCAAGACCGTTGACAATTACACCCTTTCCCTGGCCCTGCAGATGTTCATCAGTTCCGAGGGCGGCACAGATTTCACGGTGGCTATGGCGGTCTCCGTAATGACCATGTCCATCCCTCTGATCCTCTACATCATATTCCAGCGCTACATCATCAATACATTCGCATCGGCCGGCATCAAGGGTTAAATGAAGGAGCAGCATATGAAAAATATCGTTTTTGATCACGTTAAAAAAGCTTACGGCAAGACCGTCATCATAAAGGATCTGAATCTGGAGATCCTGCCCGGCGAGCGTCTGATCCTGCTGGGTCCCTCCGGCTGCGGCAAATCCACGACCCTGCGGATGATAGCCGGCCTGGAGGAGATCAGCGGCGGGGACCTCTACATGGACGGTGTGCGGGTCAATGACGTTCCCTGCGGCAAGCGGGGCGTATCCATGGTTTTCCAGAATTACGCCATTTACCCTCACATGACTGTTAAGGACAATATCACATACGGCCTGCGGGCCCGCCACGGGGATCCGAAAGAGATAGAGCGGCGCCTGAAGGACGCCCTGGAAATGCTGCGGCTGGAACCCTACGCGGACCGTAAGCCCAAAGATCTGTCCGGCGGACAGCGGCAGAGAGGCGCCCTGGCCCGGGCTATCGTCAAGCAGGCGGATTATTTCCTGCTGGACGAACCCCTGTCCAACCTGGATGCCCAGCTGCGTCTGCACGCCCGCAAGGAGCTGGTCCGCATCCATGAAAAGTATCACAACACCATGATCTATGTTACCCACGACCAGGTAGAGGCCATGACCGTGGCCAACCGCATAGCCCTCATGAATGGCGGCGACCTTGTCATGCTGGATACGCCGGCAAATGTCTACAACCATCCGGAAGACATTTTCGCGGCTAAATTCATAGGATCCCCTTCCATGAACATTGTGGAGGCTTCCTGCGGGGACGGAGTTCTGGCTATAGGAGAGGGCAGGCTGACCCTGCCGCAGGCATGGGCTGATCTCGTCCGTTCTCACCCTGCGGCAGACGGAACCTACATGGCAGGCATCCGTCCTGAGCATCTTTTCGTATCCCACGAGCCTCAGCCCGGCAGGACTCTGCAGGGTGTTATAAAGTACCGGGAAAATTACGGCAGCCGCACCGGCGTCTATGTGGAGCCGCTGGGGACAGACCAGGAACTGATCATCCTTACAGATGAGCCTCTTCCCGAGAACGGCAGCACGATAAATTTCGGCCTGGACTTTAATAAATTCCACCTCTTTGATAAAGAGACCCAGAAGACGCTGGGAGACCCGGCGGCAGCGGAGGCAGTCTGATATGGCGATCTTCATAAGCACGAACATGTATCATGCCGATGAGTTTCCCCAGGTCCTGGACTATGTAAATGCCTTTGACCGCCAGGTGGGGGTCGAGGTGTTTCCCCTTTTCCATGATCCCCGTTTTTACGGAATCCTGGAGGGCTGCCTGCCGGATCTGAAGGGGCTGGATCTGAGCATGCACGGACCTTACTACCAGGCCGAGCACTCCGCCGCTCCCGGCAGCGAGGCCTATGAACGGACCATGAACCTGTGCCGGCAGACGGAGCATTTCACCCATCTCCTTCCTTTTCACCACGTAGTCTACCATCATAACAACTGCCGGGTCCATCCCGGGGAGGAAGAGGGGCTGCGGGCCGTATCCTGCGCCAACTATGAAGAGGTTCGCCGTATGTTTGCGGCGGACCTGACACCGGTCCTTGTCGAGAATGTGGGGGTTGCCGACCGGGGCAATGTCCTTTTTAACCAGGAAGAGTTCACCCGCCTGTGCAGGGAAAAGCAGTATCCGGTTCTTATAGATATCGGCCATGCCCACGCCAACGGCTGGGATCTTCTGCGCCTGATGGAGGATCTGAAGGACCAGATCCTGGCCTACCATCTCCACAACAATGACGGAGTCCACGACAGCCACCAGCGCATCCACAATGGCAGCCTGGATTTTGACCGTTTCCTGGATCTTCGCAACGACCTGGCTGTCCGGACAGGCATAGATACCGACCTGGTCCTGGAGTACGCCCATGACGTAATCCCGGACCGCAGGGGTATAGAGGAAGACATCCGCTTCGTGCTGGAGCGGGCGCACACTGGCTGAGCCGGAGGTATTTTATGTATTTCACAAGAGTTATTAAATATAGTCCCGCTGCTGATAAGATGGCGGAGGAACTGGAGAAGGTAATTAATGAAACCTGTCAGCAGGAGAATGTGGACTTTATCACCTTCTCTATCACAAACACCGCAAAGGCCATCGCTGTTTTTAAGAAAGAGGGATGATCACATCAGTTATTTCCCCAGACCTCTTCCGCAATGCTCTTTACGAGAGCCAGTTTTGCCCACTGCTCTGCTTCTGTAAGCTTATTTCCAATCTCGCAGGATGCAAAGCCGCACTGTGGGCTTAAATACAGTCTTTCAAGAGGAATGTATTTTGCTGCTTCATGGATGCGGGATATGATGGCCTCCCTCCTTTCCAGAAGGGATCTTTTTGTCGTGACCAGGCCAAGAACAACTTTCTTGTCCCCACTGACTTTGGCCAGGGACTCAAAGCCGCCTGAGCGCTCATCATCAAATTCCAGATAATAGGCGTTTACATTTTCTCCGGCAAAGAGCACTTCAGCCACTGCGTCGTATGCTCCGCTGCTGGCATAGGTTGAGTGATAATTTCCGCGGCATACATGGGTATTGATGACCAGATCAGCCGGCTTGTCTTCAATAGCCATATTGTTGATGGCCAGGAACTGGTCCTGGATCTTCTTCAGGCCCTGGTCGTCTGTACCAAAGTAGACTTTGGCCATGGGGTCGACAAGCATGCCCCAGGAGCAGTCATCAAATTGAATATTGCGGCAGCCTGCGCCATAGAGGTCGGAAATGACCTTTTTATAGCCCTGCGCTATATCCTGGACAAGATCCTCTTGCCGGTCATAATATTTTGCTGTGTTTTCCTGGGCAAATGGCATAATCATCTGCTCCAGGAACTGAGCAGGGGCAGGGATGGTCTGCTTGGCGATGGTATTTTCATCCTCGAACTGTTTCACGAACTTAAAATGTTCGACAAAGGGATGCACTCCCGGTAAGGAAACTTTGCCTTTAAGATAGGTATCATCGATCATGGCAGCTTCTCCGTGGAAGGGCAGCCCTGTTTTGGCAGGGGAATGCCCTACGCCTTCAAAGCCCCACATAAAATCCAGATGCCAGGTGGAACGGCGGAATTCTCCATCTGTAATTACATGATAGCCTGCTTTCTTCTGTTTCTGGATCAGCTCGGTTATACATGCGTCCTCCACCTTCTTCAGTTCATCAGCCCGGATCTTTCCTTTAGAAAAGGCCTCCCGCGCATCCTTTAAAGCCTGCGGCCGCAGGAAACTTCCTACATAGTCATATCGAAAGGGTGTATTCATATTTATTTCCTCCAATTACTGTATTTTGATAAGTATTATAGGGTATAGATTGAAATCAGTAAAATACCTAATACTGCATATTTAAAATAGAAAAAATCTATGGTAAGATAAACCTGTATTGTATAAGCGGGAATGGGGAGATAATTCATATGACGTTAAAACAATTGGAGTACGCTGTAATGACGGCGAAAACAGGGAACATGACAGAGGCGGCGGAATTTCTTTACATATCGCAGCCCAGCCTGACGCATGCCATACATGAGCTTGAGAAGGAAATGGGTGTGGTCATTTTCACCAGGGGAAATAAAGGTGTTTCTGTGACCAGGGAAGGGGAGGAACTGCTGCGATATGCGAGACAGGTTCTAGAGCAGTCCCGTCTTATGGAGGACCGCTTTTGCAAAAAAGAAAACAGGAATCCCAGCTTCTCCGTTTCCTGTCAGCACTATTCCTTCGCAGTAAATGCTTTTGTGGATGTCGTGCGGGAGTTTGACGCGGATTCCTATGATTTTACCTTGAGAGAAACGCAAACTCACGAGATTATAGAAGATGTCAGCGCCATGATAAGCGAGCTGGGCATACTCTATTTATCAGGCAGGAATAAGGAAGTGATGGACAAAGCCTTTAAAAAGAATGACCTGGTCTTTGAAGAGCTTTTCGAGGCTGAACCTCATATATTTATAGGAAAAGACCATCCACTTGCGGGAAAGGAACTGGTTACTCTGGCAGATCTGGAGCCCTACCCCTACCTTTCCTATGAACAGGGGGAATATAATTCTTTCTATTATTCTGAGGAGATCCTCAGCTCTCTGGAAAGGAAGAAAAATATAAAGGTAAGGGACCGGGCGACTCTTTTTAATCTTGCGATCGGACTGAATGGATATACAGTCTGTTCCGGAGTGATCAGCAAAGAGCTGAATGGAGGCAGTATAGTGGCCAGGCGCCTGGCGGCGGACGAAAACATGCACATCGGCTATATCAGGAAGCGAAATATGCCCCTTTCCAGGTATGGACAGAGTTATCTTGCGGCTCTTAAAAAATATGTGGAAGAGCTGTAAGAACTTAAGGCAGCCCCTTTATCACGCCTGTGACCTGGGACCGAAGAAGAAGGAGCAGATGTCGGAAATCCCGCCCAGAGCAAGGGAGATGCCGATAAATCTGTAAAGCCATGCGGCTGTGGCGAAGGGATTCATAACCACGATCACGCCGAAGACAAGGACGATCAGGGAGGAGACCGCCGCGGGGATCCATTTCAGGCCGTTCTTTTTCAGAACCGCAAATGCGTTGTAAATTCCCATGATCCCATCGAGAATGACAAGCAATCCAAACAAGATGTAGATGAAATTGACTACCCAGGCAGGATTGGCCAGGAAGGAAATGCCGAAGCCTGCAAAGATGATTCCTGCGATCAGGAGGAGAACATCCGATGCAGTCCGCTCACTGCGGATGTAGGAAATGATCCGGACGATCGCTGCGATCAGCAGAAGAATACCGGCAATCCGCACCAGGGCCGATATATAGGCTTCCGGAACGCAGATCATCCCTATGCCCACGATGAGCAGAAGGATTCCTACTACAAGCTTGTTTCTGAGGATTTCCATGATTTTGTCTTTCATAAAAACATGCTCCTTATGGCTGGATATAATAGTTAAGGTACTGACGCCCTGATAGTATCAGTAAAGACTCGGACTGTCAACAGCGTGTCAGAGACGGTCGATCATTATTATACCTGTTATGTCATGCTTGCAGTTTCATATTCTTTTTGAGATTGCAGTTTCTCTTGCTTTGAGACATAAATCAGTATAAAATTAAGTCATAATTAGGACACAACAAAACGGGAGGTAACAAGATGCAGATCGTGCCGATGAGAGACCTTAAGGATACTGTTGGAATTGAAAAAAAATGTGAGAATGGTCCTGTGTTTGTAACTAAGAACGGTTATGGCAGGCTTGTTGTTATGGATATCGATTATTACGAAAGACGGCTGGCTCAGAGCGAGGAGGCTGATTTCATCAATCGCGGTCTGAGAGATTATCGAGAAGGTAAGGCAAAAGATGGGAGAACTGCTCTTCATGAAGTAAGGGGTAAGTATGGAATCTAAATGCACTTATCAGCTGACGGATATTGCGCAGGAAGATTTCGAAAACATGATCAGGTACATGGTGGAAAAACTTTGCAATCTTCAGGCAGCTGCCGCTTTCGCTGATGCTGTTGAAGATGCTTTGGACAATCTGTGTAAGTTCCCATCGAAAGGACATATAGTTGAGAATCCATATCTTTCAGTTGGGAATGTCAGAATGCTGGTGGTCAGGCAGTATATCCTCTATTATTTGGTGGATGAAGAGGAGAGGGTGATCACTGTATTGCGAATTGGACACAGCCTGCAGGATCAGGATAAGCTTCTTGGGAAAGTTTAATTCTCCTGCCTGGTCAAACCAGCCGTCTCAGATGCGGACGGCAGTTCTTTTCCTCCCGTAATAGAGGCGCATGCGGTTTATATGCTTCTCGAAAAAGCCTTCCTGTATGAAGGCCGCCAGGGCGTATTGGTCAAATGTAGAGACGGTGCAGGAATAAAAGGCCAGTTCCCGGTAATATTTCTCGGCCAGCTTTGGAGGCAGCACCATGTAGCTGATGCGGATGGTGGAGGTCAGGGACTTGGAAAATGTGTTCATGTAAATGACTTTTCCGCAGGCGTCTATGCTGAAGAGGGTGGGGAGGGGCCGGCCTTTTATGCGGAATTCGCTGTCGTAGTCGTCCTCTATGATATAGCGTCCCTCTGTTTCGTTGGCCCAGGCCAGCAGCTCGTAGCGGCGGCTGACCGGCATGCAGATGCCGGTCGGGAAATGGTGGGTGGGACTGATGTGGACGATATCCGCCCCGGTCTGCCGCAGACGGTCCGCAGACATGCCCTGCCGGTCGATGTCGGCGCAGCGGCAGCGGACATGACTGCTTTCGTATATTTTCAGCAGTTTCTTGTAGCCGGGATTTTCTATGCAGTAGATTTTATCATAGCCCAGCAGCTTTACCAGCAGGCTGTAGAGGTACTCTGTGCCGGCGCCGACTATGATCTGGTCAGGGTCAGCCTGCATGCCGCGGAAGGAGGCCAGATGGCCGGCGATGGCGTCGCGCAGAGGCCGGATCCCGCAGCAGGGGGACATCTGGAAGAGATCTTTTTCATGGAGGGAGATATTCTCCCGCATGATCCTTGCCCAGATGGAAAATGGGAAATGGGATCCGTCTGTGAGGCTGGAGGAAAAATCAAACTGCGCCTGAGGTTCTGCCGGGGGCAGCCGCAGCGGGGTCAGATCAGGAGCCTGGACGGGCTCCTGCATTTTTTTTATCTCCGCCACAAAATATCCCTTCCTCGGGAGTGCATAGATGCAGCCCTCCGCCATCAGCTGGTCATAAGCATTTTCAACGGTAATGGTACTAATACCCAGGTTTCTGGCCAGGGCTCTTTTGGAGGGCAGTTTCTCCCGGCAGGCCAGCTTTCCGGCCAGAATGTCGCCGCGGATAGCTTCGTAGAGCTGCCGGTAAAGAGGTCTGGCATCATCCTGGAATGTATAGGTCAGCAAGTCATTCATCTCCTTATCTGGCATGTAAATTTATATCAATCTGGCGATTTATGCAATATCAGATTGTTGTTAAAATAGCAGAAAATCTGATGCAAGTCAAGGAGGTATAAAGTAATGGAATATAAGCAGCAGTATGAATTGAACAAGGGCCTGGCAAAGATGCTCAAGGGCGGCGTCATCATGGATGTCACAACGCCGGAGCAGGCCAGGATCGCCGAAGAGGCCGGCGCCTGTGCCGTTATGGCTCTGGAGAGGATCCCGGCCGATATCCGGGCAGCCGGGGGCGTTTCCCGGATGAGCGATCCTAAGATGATAAAGGGCATCCAGCAGGCGGTATCCATTCCCGTCATGGCAAAATGCCGCATTGGTCATTTCGCGGAAGCCCAGATCCTGCAGGCCATAGACATAGATTATATAGACGAGTCCGAGGTGCTCTCACCCGCCGATGATGTATATCATATTGATAAAAGGAGATTTAAGGTGCCTTTCGTCTGCGGGGCCAGAGACCTGGGAGAGGCTCTGCGCCGGATCAGTGAAGGGGCTGCCATGATCCGTACAAAGGGCGAGCCGGGCACAGGGGATGTTGTGCAGGCCGTGCGCCATATGCGTAAGATGAATGCCCAGATAAAGGCCCTTGTCTGCATGCGGGAGGACGAACTCTACGAGGAGGCCAAAAAGCTCCAGGTTCCCTATGACCTGGTCAGATATGTGCATGATCACGGCGCCCTGCCGGTCGTAAACTTTGCCGCCGGCGGCATAGCCACGCCGGCTGACGCGGCCCTGATGATGCAGCTGGGTGCCGAGGGCGTCTTCGTAGGATCCGGCATTTTCAAGTCCGGCGATCCAGCAAAGAGGGCCGCTGCCATCGTCAAGGCCACGGCAAACTTTACGGATGCCAGTCTGCTGGCAGAGCTGTCTGAGGATCTGGGTGAAGCTATGGTCGGCATAAATGAGAGCGAGATAAAGATTATTATGGAAGAAAGAGGGCAGTAAGCAATGACAATAGGTATTCTGGCTGTCCAGGGGGCTTTCATAGAGCATGAGCGGATGCTGGAGAGCCTGGGAGTCTCCTGCCGCCAGCTGCGGCAGAAGTCGGATCTGTCCGGCCTGGACGGGGTCGTCCTGCCGGGCGGGGAGAGCACCGTTCAGAATAAGCTTCTGCGGGAACTGGACATGCTTGATCCCCTGCGCGATATGATAAAGGGCGGTCTTCCGGTCCTGGCCACCTGTGCCGGCCTCATCCTGCTGGCAGAGCATATTTCCAATGACCCGGCCGTCTGCCTGGGGACTATGCCGGTGACTGTCCGCCGCAACGCCTACGGCCGGCAGACGGGC
This sequence comes from uncultured Eubacteriales bacterium, assembly GCA_900317095.1. GTDB lineage: Bacteria > Bacillota > Clostridia > Lachnospirales > Lachnospiraceae > UBA2912. Next base: position 8,745 of record ONFL01000021.1, read on the forward strand.
AGCTTCATGAAGGAGGCCCCTTTTGAAGGGGTCGGAGATGTCAATATGATATTTATCCGGGCTCCTTACATAGAAGAAGCCGGTAAGGGCGTACAGGTCCTGGCCCGGGTGGATGGGCGCATCAGTGCCGCCCGTTTCGGCAGTCAGCTGGGCATATCCTTCCATCCGGAGCTGGGGGGCGACACCCGGATCCATCAGTATTTTCTGCAGATGGTGAAGGGCAGAAAGCAGAACTAAGGAATCTGCCGCCGCCGTGATGGTTTCTTGTAAAATCCATCATATTCTGCTAATCTGAATATAGTCTTACCGGATCGTCTGTCTGAGAAAGGCAGGCGATCCTTTCTATATCATCTGTGCCGCCGGGAGAGCGGCGGAAAGGAGAACCTTTATGACTATAGAAGATTTCAGCTGTGTAGACTGCGGCGTGAAAAACTGCGAAGCCAGAAACAGCGAATATCCGGAATTTTGCCCGACGGCGGCTCTGACGGAGGAAGAGATCCAGAAAGTGACGGATCTTTATTGCAACGACGAGATGAACCAGAAGGTGTCCGTGGCTTCCGCGGAGATAGAGAACGACCATTACTGCCAGTACACCCGGGTGCAGGAAATCGTTGAATTTGCCCATAAAATAGGGGCTAAAAAAATCGGTATAGCCACCTGCATCGGTCTTCTGGAGGAGTCGCGGATATTTGCCCGCATCCTGCGGGTGAACGGATTTGAGGTTTATGGCATATCCTGCAAGGTGGGTTCCGTGGATAAAGTTGAAATCGGGGTTCCGGCCTGTCACACTGAGGTCTCCGGTCCGGTCATGTGCAATCCCATCATGCAGGCCATGCTGCTGAATAAGGAGCAGACCGACCTGAACGTCGTCGTGGGCCTTTGCGTCGGCCATGACAGTCTCTTCTATAAATATGCAAAGGGGCTTACTACTACACTGGTGACAAAGGACCGGGTCCTGGGCCACAATCCTGTGGCAGCCCTTTATCAGGCCCGGAGCTACTATAGAAAGCTGATGCAGCCGCAGGAAAAAGAAGAGGGGAAATAATATGTTTATGAAATTTCCTGGTGATTCTTTCGTATAAGAAAACTGAAAATACCAGCGGCAAGACAGAGGACTATATCAATTGTCCAGATCAGCACATAACTTTGCGTTCTTTGGAAAATAATGCCGGCGCCCCATGACGAGAGGAAACTTCCAAACTGGTGGGCCAGAAAGGCAAAACCGAAAAATACGGACATGCCGCTTCTGCCAAACAGATCTGCGCATATGGAGGATACAGGAGTAACTGTAGCGCTGCCTGTAAAACCCAGAAGAAATATATATATAATGA
>ONFL01000061.1 GCA_900317095.1 uncultured Eubacteriales bacterium
CAGATGAAGGGCTGATCCCCATTCTTTCTGAAAATACATTATATGACTCCCGGAGAGCTTTTTCCGGGAGTTTTTTTATATGCGCAGTTTTACAGACCGGGCCGCCTTCATGTTACAGCCGGAAGCTTCTATGCAGTTGACAAGGAGCTAGAAGAGTGTTATATTACATATAGAACAACTACATACTGCGGCCTGCAGCGCGCCGCAGTATTCTCTGATCGGGCGCTGTGGAGGTAAATGGTTATGAGCGAGAAGAATTATTACGATATTCTGGGTGTGAGCCGCAATGCGGATGAAAGCACCATAAAGAAAGCATATAGAAAACTGGCTAAGAAGTATCATCCTGATATGAACCCGGGGGATAAGAACGCGGAACAGAAGTTTAAGGAAGTTACGCAGGCCTACTCGGTTCTCAGTGATCCGCAGAAGAAGAAAATGTATGATCAGTATGGCAGTGCGGCTTTTGAAGAAGGATTTCAGCCCGGCGGCGGCTTCGGCGGTTTCAGCAAAGATGGAAATGGCTACAGTTACCACTTCAGTACAGATGGCGGGAATCTTGACGACATTCTCAGAGAGATGTTCGGCGGGGGCGCCGGCGGCAGCAGGAGCGGCGGCTTTGACTTCAGCGGTTTTGGCGGCGGCGGTTTTGGCGGCGGTGGTTTTTCCGGTTTCGGCAGTGGAAACGGGTCTGCCGGCAGCGGCTTTTACGGAGGCAGCGGAGCAGGCGCGCGCGGCGCGGATCTGCACAGCGATCTGACCATCTCTTTTGATGAAGCCATGCAGGGAAGCAGCCGGGTGATCCGCCTTTCCGGAACAGACGGACAGGCTGCGCATTCGCTGAATGTGCATATACCCGCGGGCATAGAGGACGGTAAAACGATCCGCCTTCGCGGCAAGGGCCGGCAGGGCTCCGCAGGAAACGGCGATCTTCTTCTGAAGGTTCATGTCGAGAGCAAACCGGGTGTTGAGCGCAAGGGCAATGACATATATACAACAGTATATGTACCATTTGCGGCGGCGGTACTGGGGGGCCGGTGCAGTGTGGAGACCGTACAGGGAACAGTGTCCTGTAAGATACCGGCAGGTATGCGCTGCGGCGGGAAGATCCGTCTTCGCGGCAAAGGCGCGCCTTCTATGAGCGATCCCTCCGTACACGGAGATCATTATGTAACGGTTCAGGTCGAGGTGCCCAGAAATCTTGGACCGGAGGCGAAGAAGAAACTGAAAGAATTTGAAGCGGAGCTGATCCGGGAGGGAGCAGAAGCAGCACCCGGCAGGACCGCATAAGAGGATATTCCCTGTAATATTGAGCTGATAGAATTTAAAAAAGCAGCAGCCGGGGAGGCAGAAGTTCTCATGCAGAACTTTTTGTTCCTTCGGCTGTTTTTAGTTAGAGCATTTTTCCGGGATATCAGGAAAAGGATGCAGCCTCCTCGAAAGGAATATTTCCTCCGAACAGGTCAAGTGCGCTTCCGATTGTGAAATCCAGGCGGCCCTTGCCCAGTTTCTTCAGGATACGCAAGTCTTCAAAGCTGCCGATGCCGCCGGCATAGGTGACCGGGAGTGTATCTATGCTGCCCAGCAGCTGCGCCAGCGGCTGCTCTATACCGGCAGCCTTGCCTTCCGCGTCCACAGCGTGGATCAGGAATTCGCTGCAGTAAGGCGCAAGGCTTTTCAGCAGATCCTCTGTCACGGGCTGACTGGTAAATGTCTGCCAGCGGTCTGTAACAACCAGATACCGGTTCTGCTGCCGCCGGCAGCTAAGGTCCAGCACCAGGTGGTCTTTGCCGGTAATGGCGCTGATCTCCCGCAGGCGGTCAAGATCAATGACCCCGTCGTGAAAGATCCAGGAAGTTACGATCACATGTGAAGCACCCATGCGCAGAAAAGAGAGGGCATTGCCGGCATTGACACCGCCGCCGATCATCATGCCGCCGGGCCAGGCAGCCAGAGCTCCCTCTGCCTGTTTCAGATCCTGCTCGTAGTATTCAGAAGAGGCAGGGTTCAGGAGGATAATATGTCCCCCCGTAAGTTTTCTTTCCTTATATAAAGATGCGTACCAGGCGGCGTCTTTCTCGGAGACAAAATTGTTCTCAGCCCGACTGCCTTCATCGCGAAGACTTCCGCCCACGATCTGCTTTACTTTTCCATTGTGAATATCAATACAGGGACGAAAGCGCATGCTTATTCTCCTTTCACATCAGCAGGGACGGCTTCCGGGTCCGTGTTATCCGGAAGACTGTTAATGATCGTGCGGATGCAGTGGAAGAGGAAAGGTTTATACTCTTCCAGGTCAACCGGGGTTCCCTTAAGAATGACCTCATAGCAGGTGGAGCTGACCAGTTCAATGATCGTATAGATGATAATTTCCTGCCGTTTGGGGTCGTCACACGGCGGAAGAATATCAATAAATTCCTTGAGCACATCCGTCTCCGTATCTGAGAAAAATCTCCGGAAGAGCCCCCAGCTGATATTTTTATTGATGAAGCGGAGAAGTTTTTTATCGTTGTTCACCTGATTGAGAATGTCATCTGTCAGGGCGATGACCCGGTCGTCTGTGCGAGAATAGTTCTCATAGCCGGAACTGTGCAGGGCATGTTCCAGAAGCTGAGCTGCCTTATGGGTGATCAGTTTCTCCTGCAGATCATACTTGTCATGAAAATACAGATAGAATGTTCCCTTGGCCATGCCCGCCTCATGAACGATATCTGAGATCGTCGTCCTGGCAAAGCCCTTGTCTGTGAACAGATGGAAGGACGTCTCCATCAGTCTGCTCCTTTTTAATAATTTATTTTGTTCTGCTCTTCCCATAATTATCCACTCTTTTCCCAAACCATCTATTCTTATCATACTTGATTCTGGAGAAAAATTCAATTTCCATGCACAAAAAAATGACCACGGGTCATTATACAAAAAGTGTAAATTGTATCTCATTTTATACCAGATTTAATTGACCAATGGTCATTATTGTGTTATAGTAACATGGACAAAGAAATGACCAATAGTCATAAATTCGAAGATGAATCCGGACATCTCAAAAGAGAGATAAAGTTCCGGATTTTTATACTGTACCGGAAGGGTGCAGCACAGGGAGGTCTGATTTTTATGAAAAGAAGGAAGTTGAACAAGGCAGGCGTGGTCATGCTTGGAACCTGTGTGAGTCTTTGCACGATGGGAGGCCCCGGCCTGATGACAGTCCAGGCAGCGTCCTCAGATGACAAAGAGACCGAAGCAGAGTCCAGCCTTGCGGATGATACAGATGGGCAGGATGAAAAAGCTGAAGAAAAGAAAGAGACCGGCACGGATCTTTCTGCCGAAGCCAGAGCTCTGACAGACAAGGCAGACGCTCTGCTCAGCTCCGGAGAGAAGAAAGAGGGCAAGGAGGAAACGGTCTATGTGGTCGCTGACGCCGATGGCACGCCGACGAAGACGATCGTCAGTTCCTGGCTCAAGAATCCGGAGGCCAAAAAGACCATCAAGGATGTGTCCGAGCTGGATGACATTGAGAATGTAAACGGAGATGAGACATTCGAGGATGAGGGCAGCGGAAAGCTGGTCTGGAACGCGGACGGATCCGACATTCACTACCAGGGGACTACGAAAAAGGAGCTGCCTCTGGATACCAGCATCAGCTATGAGCTGGACGGAAAGAAAGTTACCGCTGA
>ONFL01000086.1 GCA_900317095.1 uncultured Eubacteriales bacterium
CGGCATGCCTTTTGCAAATATACCCGCCGGCTTCACTATTATTTCCATTCTGACCCTGGTCATCTGCCTGATCGTTACCTGGATACTTAAAAAGCATAAGATGATGTAAGTTCGTCATCAGTCCATTAAAGGAGGGATCTGTTTGCCGCAGAACAGCAGCGGACACGGTTCATCGGATCGTGACAGAATTAAAAATATAACAGAACAGGTGGATGAGGCTTCCAGTGAGCGGGCAGAGCGCAGGCAGGCCCGGCAGGCACATATGAAGTCTCTTGAGAAGAGAAGAAAGATCCGGGCACGCAGGAAGCTTCGCAGCTTTATTACTGTCTGCCTGGTCTGCCTGATCATAGCCGGCTGTGTGCTTTCCGTGATGCTGCTTCGGAGCGTCCGCAGCGGCAGCAATCATGACGCGGCAGGTATCAGTGCTTATGAGGGCGGCGATTATGAAGAAGCGCTGAAGGAATTTAATCAGGCTCTGTCCTATGACTCAGATAACGCGGATTATCTGACGCATATCGGCATGGCTTATGTGGGGCAGAAGGCTTATGAGGAAGCTCTGGGCAACTTCCGCCAGGCCCTGGACAGCGCGGCTGATGAGAGGCAGAAAGCGCTGGCAGCCAGAGGCGAAGGTCTGGCCCTTATGTATCAGGGAGAGTATGAGAAGTCGCAGGAGGCTTTTGAACAGGCACTGGGATATGCCGCGGATGATAAGGATATACAGGCCGATGTTCTCTCCTATGAGGTGCAGGCTTTGAAAGCTGCCGGTCAGAATGAAAAAGCCGTGGACGCCTGCACAAAGCTGATCAGCCTCTCCGACAGCGCGGACCGGCGTGTCATGCGGGGAATGCTTTATGAAGAGCTGAAGCAGTATGACAAGGCAGAGGAGGATCTCAACACAGCGGCGGGTATGAGCCGCAAGGATTATTCTATATATCTGTCCTTATATGATGTGCTCTCTGCCCAGGGCAAGAAGGATCAGGCAGAGGCTGTTTTGAATGATGCTGTCTCCATGGCCGGTTCCAGCGGCAAAGACTGCTTCTACAAGGGTCTGCTCTATTGCAGAATGTCAGATTACGCACATGCCGGGGAGATGTTCGATAAAGCGCTTGATAAGGGATATGAACCGGCCCTGCTGGGTAAAGGACAGGCCGCCATGGAGCAGAAAGATACCGGCAGCGCGGAAAAGTATTATGCTCAGTTTTTTGAAAATGAATCTGTGGATAAGCTCAGCCCGGGACTTGCAGCCAGGGCCTGCAGCCAGTATGCTGCCTGTCTGATAGAAAAGGGTGATTATGAGAAAGCATCGCAGATGTGCCAGAAGGGGCTGGATCTGAATGACACAGGCAGTGAACAGGCGCTTACCTTTAATCTGATCGTATCTTACGAACATCTTGGAAAATGGGAAGATGCCTGCAATCTGGCAAAGTCCTACACAGAAAAGTATCCGGATGATGAAGCCGGAAAGAAGGAATATACCTTCCTTCAGACCAGAGTATGAGAGAGATGATCGAGACTGCAGAAAAGCAGGAGAGGGTAATTTTATTTATTGCGGCTGCAGCCGGGGGGGACGCGGACCGTTCTCTTGATGAACTGGAATCGCTGGCAGAAACTGCCGGCGCAGAAACTGCCGGCAGGCTGGTTCAGAATGTGGATAAGATAAACCCGGGGACATATCTGGGACGGGGAAAGATAGAGGAGCTGGCCCTGCTCGTCCGGGATACGGATGCGGACGGGGTGATCTGTGATGATGAACTGACTCCTGCGCAGATCGGGAACCTGCAGGATCTTCTGGATACAAAGGTCATGGACAGGACCATGCTGATCCTGGATATATTTGCCCAGAGAGCCCGGACAAGGGAGGGCAGCATACAGGTGGAACTGGCGCAGCTGCGATACCGCGCCGTCCGTCTGGCAGGTTCCGCCGGAAGGGCAATGTCCAGGCTTGGCGGCGGGATCGGAACCCGCGGCCCGGGTGAGAAGAAGCTGGAGACAGACCGCCGGCTGATCAGGGAGCGCATTTCCATTCTCAAGCGGGAACTGGAGAAGGTTAAAAAGCACCGGGAACTTTCCAGAAGGCAGCGGACAGACAGCGGCATACCGGTTGCCGCGATCGTGGGCTACACCAACACCGGGAAATCTACCCTGCTCAACCGGCTGACGGACGCTGATGTGCCGGGCGAGGACAAGCTGTTTGCCACGCTTGACCCGGTCACAAGGACATTGACTCTGCCGGATGGACAGCAAATCCTGCTCACGGACACGGTCGGATTCATCCGCAAGCTGCCCCATCATCTGGTCGAGGCTTTCAGAAGTACTCTTGAGGAAGCAAAATACGCGGATCTTCTGATCCATGTGGCTGACGTTTCTTCGCCGGATCTTGCGCAGCAGATGGATCTTGTCTATGAGACCCTGTCCAGCCTGGGTGCGGATGATAAGCCTGTCATTACTGTTTTTAACAAGATAGACCGGTTGGAAGATTTTTCCGGGCTGGGGGGCTTTAAGGATCCCAAAGCAGATGAGCTGGTCTTTGCATCTGTTCGAACCGGAGCGGGAGAAGGCGCCCTGCTGGGCTGTATAGAAAAGATCCTCCGCCGCCGGCGGGTACTGGCCCGATGGGTCATTCCCTACAGCCGGGCGGGACAGATCAGCCGCGTCCGGCGCAGGGGTCAGCTGATCGCAGAGAGCTACGAAGAAGACGGGATTCATGTCAGTGTCTGGCTTGACAGCGCCCAGTATCAGAGGATGCTGGCAGAGAACGCTGAATATCCGGAACTGCAAAATGAATAAAAAAGGGGAATGGGAAGGAACTGAAAAATCCTTCTCATTCCCCTTGTTTTTTGGGAAAAACTGTTCATGACGGCAGACCGTCCGGCCGGAAAGACTTATTTAGCTTCTTCCGTCTTGTGGACTTCCTGCATCCTCATAGCGCGGACCTTAAGCGGGAGTCCGAAGAGGGTGATGAATCCGTCTGCGTCGTGATGATCATAGAGATCACCTGTCGTAAAGGAAGCCAGAGACTCGCTGTAGAGAGAGTAGGGTGATGTGGTGCCGTTCTTAATGATGTTGCCCTTATAGAGCTTCATCTTTACTTCGCCTGTAACGGTCTCCTGGGTGGATTTTACAAAGGCGATGATCGCTTCGCACAGGGGTGTGAACCATTTGCCCTCGTATACTACCTGCGCCAGCTTATTGCCCAGATTCTTCTTTACTTCCATGGTGGCACGGTCAAGCGTGAGCTCTTCCAGCTGAGAGTGAGCCTCGCAGAGGATGGTTCCGCCAGGGGTCTCATATACGCCGCGGGATTTCATACCTACGACCCGGTTCTCAACAATATCGACGATGCCGATGCCGTTGCGTCCGCCAATCTCGTTCAGCTTGCGGATGATATCAGCGACCTTCATCTTCTCGCCATTGATGGCGGTAGGGATTCCCTTCTCAAAGGAAAGGGTCAGGTCCTCGGTCTTATCCGGAGCCTGCTGAGGAGTCTGGGACATCAGCAGAATATTGTCATAGTTGGGACCCTTGGAGGGATCTTCCAGCTCAAGGCCTTCATGGCTTACATGCCACAGGTTGCGGTCACGGCTGTAGCTGCTGGTTACGGAGAAGGGAAGATCTATTCCTCTTGCCTTGCAGTAGTCTATCTCGTCCTGGCGGGACTGCATGGTCCATACATCTGTCATACGCCAGGGAGCGATGATCTTGATATCGGGAGCCAGTGCTTTGATGCTCAGCTCGAAACGGATCTGATCGTTGCCTTTGCCGGTAGCGCCGTGGCAGATAGCGACAGCCCCTTCCTTGCGGGCGATGTCGACCAGAGCCTTGGAGATAACGGGACGGGCCATGGAAGTACCCAGCAGATACTTATTCTCATAGACAGCGCCTGCGTCTACGCAGGGCATGATATAATTCTCGCAGAAATCATCTGTAACATCTACAATATAAAGTTTGCTGGCGCCGCTCAGCTTTGCTCTCTCATCCAGACCATCCAGTTCGTTGCCCTGTCCGACATTTACGCAGCAGCAGATGACTTCGTAGCCGAAAGTCTCCTTAAGCCAGGGAATAACAGATGTGGTATCGAGTCCGCCAGAGTATGCCAGTACAACTTTTTCTTTCATGATAAATATATCCTCCATTATCTTTGATCAACCCGCCTGCAGCGGCGGTGGATTTTTCATCGCTTTGCTTACTATACAACAAAGAAAGATATTATGCAAGCCCCTTTTTGCATAAAAATGCAATAATATGCAAAAATAATGCATAATTATTAACAACTTTCATCGATTTAACCATTTACGAATGTCTTCGAATGAGATATTATGTATACAAGTTTTTCTATTTGCTGTCTGTATTGGATAAAAGGAGAATTATTTTATGATAAAAGCGGGAATTATTGGTTCAACTGGTTACGCGGGGGCTGAGATCGTAAGGATCCTTGCCCGCCACCCGGAAGTGGAGATTGTCTGGTACGGATCCAGAAGTTATATAGATCAGAAGTTTTCTTCTATTTATGGAAATATGTTCCAGATCGCGGATGCGAAATGCCTGGACGATAATATGGACCAGCTGACCGCGCAGGCGGATGTGATTTTTACGGCTACTCCGCAGGGGCTTTGCGCCTCTCTGATAACAGAAGATGTTCTCTCAAAAGTAAAGGTAATTGACCTGTCTGCTGATTTTCGGATTAAGGATGTATCTGTATATGAGCAGTGGTATAAGATAAAACATGCGGCTCCTTCCTTTATAAAGGAAGCGGTTTACGGCCTCTGTGAGATAAACCGGGAGCAGGTGAAAGGCGCGAGACTTGTCGCCAACCCGGGCTGTTACACTACCTGCAGCATCCTTTCTGCCTATCCGCTGGTAAAGGAAGGGCTCATTGATCCGGATACCCTGATCTTTGACGCAAAATCCGGCACATCGGGGGCGGGCCGCTCCGCGAAAACGGCAAATCTTTTCTGCGAAGTCAATGAGAATATTAAGGCCTACGGTGTGGCGACCCACCGCCATACACCGGAGATAGAAGAGCAGCTGGGCTATGCTGCGGGAAGAAAGCTGACTGTGAGCTTCACGCCGCATCTGGTTCCCATGAACCGGGGGATCCTGGTTACCGCTTATGCTTCTCTGAAGAAGGGTGTGACCCAGGAGCAGGTGGGCGCCGCCTATGAGAAGTATTATAAGGATGAATATTTTATCCGTCTGCTGGATGAGGGCGTATGGCCGGAGACCCGCTGGGTCGAGGGAAGCAACTTCGTGGACGTGAATTACAAGGTAGATCCGAGGACCGGAAGAGTCATTATGATGGGCGCCCTGGATAATCTGGTTAAAGGCGCAGCCGGACAGGCCGTGCAGAACATGAATCTGATGTTTGGACTGGACGAGAAGACAGGAATAGATTTCGTACCTGTTTTCCCTTAAATAATATAGAAACGGAAGTGAACTTTTTACAGACGATGGCTGAGGAAATTATCGTACGGCCGATGACGGCCGGGGATTATGATCAGGTTTTCGCTCTCTGGAAATCCATTCACGGTATGGGGATCCGGGGCATGGATGACACCCGGCAGGGCATCACCCGCTTTCTGCAGCGGAATCCGGGCCTGAGCGTTGTGGCCCAGCTGCCGGATGGAGGGATCGCCGGGACGATCCTTGCCGGACACGATGGGCGGCAGGCCTGCTTCTATCACGTATGCGTGAAGGAAGAGTACCGGAAACTGGGCGTGGCGCAGATGATGGTGGATGCAGCTGTGAAAGCCGTAAAGGCCGAGAGCATCAACCGTATCTATCTGATAGCCTTTAAGAGAAATAAGGGCGGAAACCGTTTCTGGCAGAGTCTGGGCTGGCAGTTTCGGGACGAGCGGAACTATTACGAGCTCTATCTTAGCGATGAGAATGATACGGTTTTTAATCCATGAGAACAAGGAAGGAAGATAACATGCAGTTTATAGATGGCGGCGTCACAGCCGCAAAGGGATTTCAGGCATCCTGCGCAGCGGCAGGCATCAAGTACCAGGGACGCACGGATATGGCTATGGTCTACAGTCAGTTCCCCTGCCGGGCAGCAGGAACATTTACAACAAATATAGTAAAGGCAGCCCCGGTTAAATGGGACCGCGATATTGTAAGAAGCGGAAAAGGGGCTCAGGCGATCGTCTGCAACAGCGGCATTGCCAACGCCTGCACCGGGGTAAAGGGTCTGGATTGCTGTGAAGCCACAGCAGCTGCAGCTGCCGGGGCCCTGGGTCTGGAGCCGGAACAGGTGCTGGTGGCTTCCACCGGCGTCATCGGCATGCAGCTGAATATGGACCGGGTAGAAGAGGGCATAGCCAGACTGGCGCCCGCCCTTTCCGGCAGCCGGCAGGCAGCCCGTCAGGCGGCGCAGGCGATCATGACGACCGACACGCATCCCAAGGAAGCAGCAGTTGAATTTGAGGCGGGCGGCAAAAAAGCCGTCATCGGCGGCATGTGCAAGGGATCGGGTATGATCCATCCAAACATGTGTACCATGCTCTGCTTCCTGACAACAGACCTTAACATCAGCTCTGAGCTGCTGCAGGAAGCCCTGAGCGCTGACATCCAGGACAGCTTCAACATGGTGTCTGTAGACGGGGATACCTCCACGAATGACACGGTCCTGCTGCTGGCCAATGGACAGGCGGGCAATGCCGAGATTACTGAAAAAGGCGCCGATTACGAAGCCTTTGCCCAGGCCCTGCATATGGTTACCGTATCTCTGTGCCGGATGATCGCCGGAGACGGAGAAGGCGCGACGGCCCTTTTTGAAGTAAAGATCGCCGGCGCAGAAAGCGTTCCCCAGGCAAAGGCCATCGCAAAGTCTGTCGTGACCTCCAACCTGGTGAAAACCGCCATAGCCGGCCATGATGCCAACTGGGGCCGCATCCTCTGCGCCATGGGCTACTCGGGAGAAGTCTTTGATCCCGAGAAGGTCGATCTCTGGTTCGAAAGCGAGGCCGGAAAGATCCAGATCATGCAGGCCGGCATCGCAGCTGATTACAGCGAAGAAGAAGCCACAAAGATCCTCTCCGCGCCGGAGATCAGTGCCATTGCGGACCTTCATCAGGGGACAGCCTCCGCCACAGCCTGGGGATGTGACCTGACCCACGGATATATTACCATCAATGCGGATTACCGCTCATAAAAATACATTTTCAGAAAATGTCTGTAAAGGAGTCTGACAAAAATGACACATAAAGATATGATGCCTCTGCTGGACAAGGCCAATGTCCTCATAGAGGCTCTGCCCTATATCCAGCGTTTTAACCGCAAGATCATTATCATAAAATACGGCGGCAGCGCCATGGTCAATGACCAGCTTAAGCAGAGCGTGATAGAGGATGCCGTTCTTCTGAAGCTTGTCGGCTTTAAGCCCATCATTGTGCACGGCGGCGGCAAGGAGATCAGCCGCTGGATATCTAAAGTGGGTATGGAGAGCAGATTCGTCAACGGCCTTCGGGTGACCGACGCGGCTACCATGGAACTGGTGGAGATGGTTCTCAACCGGGTCAATAAGGGTCTGGTTCAGATGATAGAGCAGCTGGGCGTGAAAGCGGCCGGCGTCAGCGGCAAGGATGGAGGCCTGCTCACCGTAAAGAAGAAATATTCCGATGGACAGGATATCGGTTTCGTCGGAGATATTACAAAGGTTGATCCCTGTATATTATATGATCTGCTTGAAAAGGATTTCCTTCCGGTCGTCTGCCCGGTCGGCATGGATATGGATTATAATACTTACAATATTAATGCCGACGATGCGGCAAGCGAGATCGCCAAGGCCATGAAGGCGGAAAAGCTGGCTTTCCTCAGCGATATAGAAGGCGTTTACCGGGATGCTTCTGATCCGGAAACTCTTATATCGGAGCTGACGGTGCCGGAGGCAGAAGAACTGATAAAGGATGGGGTCGTCGGGGGCGGCATGCTTCCCAAGATCAACAATTGCATAGAAGCGATCAACAGCGGTGTAAACCGTGTCCATATCCTGGACGGCCGGATCCCGCACTGCCTGCTGCTGGAGATCTTCACAAACAAAGGTATCGGAACTGCTTTCATCCGGGAGGGAGATCCCCGTTACTTTCAGAACACGCAGAAGGAGGAAATGTAATGAAGACCAATCAGGAAGTAATGGATCTGGCAGAGCAGTCCATCATCCATACCTATAACCGTTTTCCGATCGCCATGGATCATGGACAGGGCGTGTATCTCTATGACGTAGAAGGAAAGAAATATCTGGATTTTGCGGCCGGGATCGCTGTTATGGCTCTGGGCTATAATGTTCCGGAATATAAACAGGCCCTGAAAGACCAGATCGAAAAGGTCATTCATGTTTCCAATCTCTACTACACAGAGCCCATGGCCAGAGCTGCCAGCCGTCTGGCAGAGGCCAGCGGCCTGAAGAAGGTCTTTTTCACCAACAGCGGTACAGAGGCCATAGAGGGTTCCATAAAGCTGGCCCGCAAATACGCCTACCTCAAGGATAAGGGTTCCACCGACCATGAGATAATTGCCATGAACCACTCCTTCCACGGCCGGAGCATCGGAGCGCTTTCTGTTACCGGCAATACGCATTACCAGGAAGCCTTCCGGCCCCTGATCGATAAGATTGTTTTTGCGCAGTTCAATGACCTGGAAGATGTAAAGGCAAAGATAAATGACAAGACCTGCGCCATCCTCTTTGAGACCATTCAGGGAGAGGGCGGCATATATCCGGCAGATCCTGCCTTCGTCAAGGGCATCCGGCAGATCTGCGACGAAAAGGATATCCTGCTGATTCTCGATGAAGTCCAGTGCGGCATGGGCAGGAGCGGGCAGATGTTCGCCTACCAGCATTACGGTATAAAGCCGGATATCATGGCCTGCGCGAAGGCGCTGGGCTGCGGCGTGCCGATCGGTGCTTTCGTGGCGGGAGAGAAGACCATGGACAGTCTGACAGCCGGCGACCACGGTTCCACCTACGGCGGCAACCCGCTGGCAGCGGCAGCTGCAAACGCGGTATTTGATATCTATGAACAAAAACATGTTCTGGATAACGTGAACGATGTGGCGCCATATCTGTCTGCGAAGCTGGAAGAACTGAAGGCAAAGTACCCCTGTATAGTGGAACACCGGGGTATGGGCCTGATGCAGGGACTGGAATTCGACCGCCCGGTGGGGCCGATCGTATCCCGGGCAATTGAAAACGGCCTGCTGATCATCTCCGCAGGCGAGAAGATCATCCGTTTTGTTCCTCCCCTGGTCATCACGAAGGAGCATGTGGATGAGATGTACGCGGTACTGGACGGAGTTCTCGCCCATGTATAAGGTTGACAGTATCATTTTTGACCTGGACGGAACGCTCTGGGATTCTACAGACGGCATCGTAAAAACCTGGGGTCTGGTGCTTTCCCGCAATCCGGATGTGGACAAGGTTGTTACAGAGGAGGATCTATCTGCTAATTTCGGCCTGCCCGTCGAGCGGATCGCCGCCAACATGTTTCCGCAGCTGCCGAAGGAGCGGCAGCTGTCCCTGATGGATGACTGCTGCCGGGCGGAGAATATCTATCTTGCTCAGCACGGAGGGACACTTTTCCCGGATGAGATGGATGTGCTGGAGAAGCTTTCAGCCGCTTTCCCGCTTTTTGTGGTCAGCAACTGTCAGACCGGTTATATTGAAAGTTTTTACGAGGGAAATAAAACAGCCCGGTTTTTTAAGGATCAGGAATGCATAGGCAATACCGGCCTTTCCAAGGGTGAGAATATCCGTCTGGTCATGCAGCGCAATAATCTGCAATGTCCGGTCTATGTCGGCGATACGCAGGGAGACGCGGATGCAGCGGCCCTGGCAGATATACCCTTTGTCTATGCCGCCTATGGCTTCGGAAGCGTGGACCATTACGACTGGAAGCTGGACAGCATTGCTGATCTGTTAAAGTTCATCAAAAACAGAGAATGATAAGTCAGCTGCCGGAGTGCAGAATATAAAAAGAAGAGCTGCAGGGCAGCACGGAAAACCGTGCTGCCCTGCAGCTCTTCCTGCCGTATCCGGCAGATTATGCTGTTTTTTTTATACGTTGAAGCGGAAGAGGATGATATCGCCGTCCTGTACGACATAATCCTTTCCTTCCATTCTTACCAGACCCTTCTCACGGGCTGCGTTATAGTTTCCATTGGCGATCAGGTCATCATAGCTGACGACCTCTGCTTTTATAAAGCCCCGCTCGAAATCTGTATGGATCTTGCCGGCAGCTCCCGGCGCCTTTGTTCCCTTTTTGATGGTCCAGGCTCTGGATTCCATAGGGCCGGCTGTCAGGAAACTGATCAGTCCCAGCAGGTGATAGCTTGCCCGGATCAGCTTATCCAGTCCGGATTCCTTCAGGCCAAGATCATCCAGGAATTCTTTCTTCTCATCGTCTTCCAGTTCCGAAATCTCTTCCTCTATCTGCGCGCAGACAACAAATACCTCGGATCCCTCTTTGGCGGCGAATTCACGGACACTTTGCACATATTTATTGCCGGCACCGTCATCAGCCACGTCATCATCGGAGACATTGGCGGCATAGATGACCGGCTTGGCGGTCAGGAGAGTGTAACTCTTCAGCAGAGCCTCCTCATCCTCATCATGAACCTCATAACTGCGGGCGCTCTTGCCGTCTTCCAGATGGGCGATCAGATTCTTGAGCAGATCGCTCTCCTTAACAAGCGATTTATCTATGCGGGCGTTCTTGCCGACCTTTGCGTAGCGGCGCTCCAGAACTTCCAGGTCCGCAAATATCAGTTCCAGGTTTATGGTTTCAATGTCACGGATCGGATCTATGCTGCCATCGACATGAATGATATTGGAATCTTCGAAGCAGCGTACAACATGGACTATGGCATCGCACTCCCGGATATTTGCGAGAAACTGGTTGCCAAGTCCTTCACCTTTGGACGCACCCTTTACCAGACCCGCTATATCTACGAACTCTATTGCAGCGGGAACGATCCGGCCAGAGTCATACATCTTTGCCAGTACGTCCAGACGGTGGTCGGGGACGGAGACAACGCCAACGTTGGGGTCTATGGTGCAGAAGGGGTAGTTGGCCGATTCTGCGCCGGCTTTTGTCAGAGAATTAAACAGAGTGCTTTTGCCGACATTCGGCAGTCCGACGATTCCTAATTTCATTTTATCCTGATCTCCTTAAAACATACTTCTATACCGGCTCAGGCTTTCCCTTTCCGGAATGAGCCTGATACAACAGTTTGCATTTTATCACATCGGGAGAGAATTCTCTACATTTTGTAAAAAATCCTTCTGTCAGTGCAGCAGCTTTTGTACCGATTTTTGTGTGTGAATTTTTTGTTTCGCTATTGAACAAAAGCCTCTTATATATTAAAATTGCATTGTAGGTGTAAAAAATGTGGTGATTCGTGGTGATCTGTGGATGATTGCAGAACATAATCATCATTTTGGGTCATAGGAGCGGAAGATGCAGGGCTTTATCGGAGAAGATTACCATTCGGTGGATGCCAAGGGCAGAGTGATCATCCCGCAGAAGTACAGGGAAGGTCTGGGGGATGAATTTATGCTCTCCAAGGGCCTTGACGGCTGTCTGTGGATCCATCCGATGGAGGACTGGGACGAATTTTCCGCAAAACTGAAGACTCTGCCTATGATAGATAAGGAAAGCCGTATTTTTAAGCGTTTCTTCCTGTCCGGCGCGACCAGGTGCTGCCTGGATAAGCAGGGAAGGATCCTGATCCCCGCATCGCTGCGGACCTACGCAAAGATAGACAAGGACGCGGTTCTGGTGGGAATGGATAACCGGATCGAGGTCTGGAGCCGGCAGCAGTGGGATGACCAGAATGATATCAGTGAAGAGGATATGGATAAGGTATCTGAACATCTGGCGCAGATCGGCTTCGTATTCTGACAGGCAGGAAAGGCGGAATATATTTCCGGGGTGGATATAGATGGAATTTAAGCATGTATCGGTTCTGCTCCGGGAAACGGTAGATGGACTTCATATAAAGGAGAATGGTGTCTACGCAGACGGGACACTGGGAGGCGGCGGACATTCTTTTGAGATCTTGTCCAGACTGGGTCCGCAGGGTCATCTGATCGGCATAGATCAGGATCAGGCGGCCATAGAAGCCGCCGGCAGACGGCTGGCAGCATTTGGGGACAGGGTAAGTATTGTCCGTGATAATTATAAGAATCTGCCGGACAGGGTCCGCGGCCTGGGATGGAATCAGCTGGACGGCATTGTGCTGGACCTGGGAG
>ONFL01000022.1 GCA_900317095.1 uncultured Eubacteriales bacterium
GGCAGCAGATTTCTTATTCTGTAAAGGAGGAGAACGTTCCCGAAGGCTACATGACGAGTGCAGCTCAGGGGAAGGACGGCGGCTGGACAGTGACGAACAAGCTGATCTATAAGCTGCCCAGTGCCGGCGGTCCGGGAGATTATCCATTGATCTTTATTGGCACAGCGCTGGCGGGCACAGGAGTCCTGCTGGCGCGCCGGTCAGGAAAAAAATCAGGCCATAAAGACCTTTTATAGATTAAATGCAGCACGTAAACCCTATCTGAAAACATATGTAAAAGGAGAATTGCAATGAAGAACTTATGGAAACGATTAAGCGGCATACTGCTTGCGGCTGTTATGGTATTAGCCTTTAACGTAGTACCGGCCCAGGCCAAGATGATCGGTAGCACGCCGGCAGAAGGAGATACCGGGACGGTAACAATCAACGGGCTCCAGACCGGAGACAGTGTAACATTCTACCAGATCGTAAAGGCAAATTATGGCGATGCCGGTTTTACGGGATTTGAGGCGGTAACAGACAAGACGATCGAGCTTTTTGATACAGCTGGAAATGCCATTTATCCTAGCGCAGAGCAGATCGCAGATCTGGCAAAAGATACAAGTAAGCTCACAAAAAAGGTCGGCCCTGTTGAAGCAACTGGAACTACAATAACCCAGGATCTTGCAGCCGGCGAGTGGATGGCTCTGGTTACCGCAGCGAACGGTACAAAGACCATCTATAACCCCATGGTGCTGAGTGTATATTATGAAGACAAGGATGGAAATACCATTATCAGCGGCGGTTCCATTAATGCCGGTGATACATATACCATCAACGGAACAAGCTCTTATGTAAAGAAGAGCACCATCCCCGGCGACAAGAAGATCACAGGCAACAGCAAAAATGATGTCGCTACAGAAAACGGCGACGACCACGCAGTCGGCGATACTGTAAACTTTGAGATCACATCCATGGTTCCTTCCTATGGCCCGGAATACAAGCAGGGCACAGTATTCTACAATATCTCCGATAAGATGGATCCGGGCCTTACCTATAAGAATGACGCAAAGGTTTATATCGGCGGAAGCGATACAGCCCTCGACGCAGCAAACTATACCCTGACAAATAACACGGACGGCTTCAAGATCGAGTTTACAGAGGATTATATCAGAGGCCTTGCCTCCAAAACCGATGCAGAAAGAAAAGTAGTAGTAAAATACACTGCAGAGATCAATGACAGCGCGACCGTCAACTTTGACGCCAATGACAATACCATGACCGTTAACTTTGCCAACAACCCGAATGAGAAGGATGGCGGCGATACGGTTACAGATAAGACCCATCAGTATACCTTCGAGATCGACGGCAACATCAATGGTTCTTCCAAGACGGTTAACCGCAAAGGCCATGAACTGATCAAGGTCAACGAAAAAGGCGAGCCGACGACAGAACCTCAGTGGGTTAACGATGGAACAGAGGAAACAACCATTGAGCAGGTACTTGCAGGAGCAACGTTTAAGCTGACATTAAAGAAAGACCGTAACGGCAAAGACATTGCGAATGGTAAAGAATGGACAGCAACAACTGATAATAATGGTTATTTCAACGGCTTCAAGGGCCTGGACGCCGGTACTTATGAACTGGTCGAGACAAAAGCACCTGATGGATATTCGCTGAATACCCAGACACATACAGTCAAGATCGAAGATGAATATAATCAGGATGGAACTCTTAAGAACTACAAGATAACCATCGATGGGAAGAATACAAGCACCTACAACGCGACATACGAGAGCGGTGAAGTAAAGGAAATTACTACAACAGGCGATCCCGTCACCACTTACATCAAGAATACAAAGCTTTCTTCCCTGCCTTCGACCGGCAGCATCGGTACTTATATCTTTACAGCAGTCGGCGTGGCAGCTGTAGCGGCAGCCATCGGCCTGATCCTGGCAGATAAGAGAAGAAAGAACGCACTGTAAGGGATATTTACCAGTCAGGAAGAATAGAGAACGCACGGAAAAGATATTTATCAGACGGAAAGAGGAAAGGAGGTCAGAGAAGATGGCTGAGAAAATAAAGGCGAAGGCAGGAAGACGCGGACAGGCGCTCTGCGTCTGGATGGCGGCTCTGCTTCTGTTCATCAGCACTTTTCTGACCGCCCCCCTTTTTGTCCGGGCGCAGGAAGCAGACTCCCGGACCGGGAGCCTGCACATTACAGCCTCCTATGAGGCGGATACCGGCAGGACCGGTCAGACGCAGGACAGACCGGTATCCGGCATGGCTATCCGCCTCTATAGAACAGCGGATCTGGTGCAGGAAAACGGCAGCTGGACCTACAGGTCCACAGGGGCTTTTGCCTCTGTCCCGGTTTCCTATGACCAGATGACAGCTTCCCAAAGCGCCGCTGCGGCTAAAAAGCTGGCGCAGACTGCGGCTGACCTTAAGCCGGACGCCCAGGGAGTGACCGGGTCCGACGGAACGCTTACCCTGGACGGCCTGGCGCCGGGTATGTATCTGGCGGTACAGAAAGACCGGACGGGAAATGTCATCATGGATCCCTGTCTTTGGCAGCTGCCTCAGCCCGTGCTGGATGAGAAGACCGGCGCCGTCAGCCTGCAGTACCAGGCACAGGTACGCCCCAAGACACAGGCTCTGACGTCGGGAAGAAAAGATACACCTCCCAGCCGGACGCATAAAACTCCAACATCAAGAAAAACGGCTGTCAAGACAGGGGATCCTTCCTCTTCCCCTCTTCCCTATATGATTTCCGCAGCTGCCGCCCTGGCAGCGGTCATTTTACTGATCGCGCAGAAGCGCAGAGAAGGGCAGGAGTAATATATGGAAGAAAAACAGGTAAAGAAAAGAATGAGCAGGAGAAGAATGGGGATTCTGGTCCTGCTCCTTGCCGGGCTGGCAGTGCTGCTTTATCCGGTGATCAGTACGAAATGGAATGATTACCGCAGCCGCCAGCTCGCTTCTTCTTATCAGAAAAGCGTACAGGAGAAAGGGGACGCTGCCCTCGAAGAGATGAAAAAGGAAGCGGACAGCTACAACCAGACCCTTTTCGTCCCCTCTGTCCCGGACGCTTTTTCCATCCGCGACGGCGTGCATGACCCGGCCTATGAGGCTCTGCTCAACCCCAGCGGGGACGGCGTCATGGCTGATCTGCAGATACCGGCCATCCATGTGGATCTGCCCATCTATCACTATACATCAGACGAATCTCTGGGCAAAGGGGCCGGCCACCTGTTCGGCAGCAGCCTGCCGGTCGGCGGCAAGGGGACCCACGCGGTGATCTCAGCCCACCGGGGCCTGCCGGGCGCCCGCATGTTCACGGACCTCAATCTGCTGAAGAAGGGAGACCTCTTCTACATCCATGTCCTGGACCAGACCCTGGCCTATGAAGTAGACCAGATCCTTACGGTGGAGCCTGACCAGACCCAGTCGCTGGCTATTGACAAAGATCAGGACTATGTGACTCTTGTCACCTGTACCCCCTACGCGGTCAATACCCACCGCCTGCTGGTGCGCGGGCACAGGGTTCCCTATGAAGAGGCAGGCACACAGCAGGAGCCAGGACCGGGCCGGGTGGACCGTGTACGGCTTTACGGCCAGATCCTTTCCGGGGCGGCAGGCATAGCCGCGGCCGTGCTGATCGTAAAGCTGGTCAGCTATTTCCGGAATAAGAAGCAGCGAAAGGATGAATAGTGATGACAGGAGGGACAAAGAAAAAAAACGGACGCAGGTCCGCCTATCATCTGCTGATCGTCCTGCTGATCATCATCGGCCTGGGGGCTCTGCTTTATCCCTTCATCAGTACGCTGTGGAACGACTACCGCAACCGGCAGCTGCTTTCCAGCTACACGGATGAAGTGCAGGGGCTCAGTTCCGACCAGGTAAAAAAGATCTGGCAGGATGCCCTGGCCTATAATGCCCAGCACCGGGAAAACAATCCGGTGGACCCTTTTTCTGTCGAAAAGGAAGAATACATAAAGACTCACCCCTATGACGACCTGCTCAATCCCAACGGGGACGGGGTCATGGGAGAGATAGAGATCCCCAAAATAGCAGTCAGCCTGCCCATATTCCATGGGACAGGACAGAAGGAGCTTGAGAGAGGCTGCGGTCATCTGATGGGGACCAGCCTGCCGACAGGCGGCAAGGGGAATCACGCTGTCCTTTCCGCTCACAGAGGTCTGCCCGGCGCCAAGCTCTTTACAGACCTGGACCAGGTGAAGGAGGGGGACTGCTTTTACCTGCACATTCTCGATCAGGTGCTGGCCTATCAGGTCGACCAGATCCTCACGGTCCTGCCGGAGGATTCTTCAGCCCTGGCTATAGATCCGGACCAGGATCTGGTGACCCTTATTACCTGCACGCCTTACGGAGTCAACACCCACCGCCTGCTGGTGCGGGGCCATCGGATCCCTTATAAGGCTCCCCAAAAGCAGGAGGCCGGGAACATATTTGAGCAGCTGTTCGGCCGGACCGGTATGACGGAAAGAATATTCCGCACAGGCCTTCTGATCCTGGCCCTGATCATATTGATCATGGTGATCATCTACCGCATTTCCCTGAAAAAGAAGAAATAAAAGAGAAATCCATTTCCTACCAGATTTATCAACAATATACCCTTTTCCTGTGTTGTAAGTTCCATACGGCTGTGATATAATCGGCGTGAAAACGGAAAAGGTTAATAGAAACAGGCTGTCTTCCGGAGCGTTTTCTGAAAGGCAGGCTGTTCTTTCTATCTATATATGGTAAGGAACGGGATTTTCATGCAGGATGATATAAAGGAGAAAAAAGATATACAGGAGAAGAAGGATACACAGGAGAAGAAGAAGATGGGCAGAGCCGGCAGGAAAGCTATTTCCGTCCTGCTGATCGCGGCCATTATTGTTGTATTGGCGGGAGCCATCGGCGTGGGGGTTGTTTATACCCGGGCATCAGGTCAGGACGGTTTCCTGAAGGGGACGACCCTGGACGGAGAGAGCGTAGAGGGACAGACGGCCCAGGAATTAGTGGAGACGATTGCCGGCCAGTTTGCCGCCGTGAAGGTGGAGATAGACGAGAAGGGAAAGAAGGCCCTGGCCGGAAGCCTGGCTCAGTTTGGCTGCAGCCTGGATCAGAAGGGATTTCAGGAATATCTGGATGCGGTCATGGAGAAGCAGAAAAGCAATCCTATAGAGATGATGAAGGCTTACCTGTCCGGCCAGACCCTCAGTACCCAGGAGGCCGTTTCTTTTGATGAGAAGACCCTGAAAAAATATGCCGTCTCTGCTTCCTTTGCCGAGCCTCGTGTGGAATCGAAGGATGCCCGCCTGGAAGTCGACCCCAAGACAGATCTGTATGTTGTCGCCCAGGCTGTGCACGGCAATGAGATAGATGACGCCAAACTGCAGGATTATGTCAAAGCCCAGATCAGCGCGGCCCTGGAGGAAGGGTCGGTGCTGGATAACGGCGGCACCATCAAGATAGATGTTCCCGATGATGTCTATCTCAACAAGCAGGTGAAGACCGATACCAGCCAGCTGGAGCAGGAGCTTGCCGAGAAGAATAAGGAGCTGCGGCGCGAAGAGTTCAAAAAGATGTCCGTGACCTATACATTCGGCTCCCAGACAGAGGTTCTGTCCGGGGATACCATTTCCGGCTGGGTACAGATAGACGACGATCTCAAAGTGACTGTTGACCAGGACAAGGTGAAGGAGTATGTTTCCGGACTGGCGGATCAGTACAACACCCGCTGGCACAGCCGGACATTCCAGACCACCGGCGGGGGGACCATCACCTTTGACGGCGGCAAGAATGAATACGGCTATACCATAGATGAGGACGCGGAGGCCGCGCAGCTGACAAAGGATATAGAAGGGCGCAAGAGCGTGAAGCGCGACCCGCTCTATGTAACGGTAAATGACTGGAACAATCCGCTTTACTACAGCAGGAACGGCAAAGACGACCTGGCCGGCACCTATGTGGAGGTCGACCTGACCCGTCAGCATCTGTGGTTTTATAAGAATGGTTCTCTGATCGTGGATACAGACCTGGTATCCGGCTGCGTGGCCAACGGAACCGAGACAAATACCGGTGTCTATCCCCTGGCCTACAAGGAGCAGAATGTGACCCTGACCGGTCAGAATGCCGAGGAGAGCTGGAACAGCGACGTGGATTACTGGATGCCCTTTACATCCGGACAGGGCCTGCACGACGCGCC
>ONFL01000048.1 GCA_900317095.1 uncultured Eubacteriales bacterium
ATGTTTCTCTGGAAGAGGCGCTTCACAATCCCAACTGGGTCATGGGCAGGAAGGTGACGATCGATTCGGCCAGTCTTGTCAACAAGGGGCTGGAGGTCATGGAGGCGCGCTGGCTTTTTGACGTGAAGCCGGAGCAGATCCAGGTAGTGGTCCACCCGCAGAGCGTTGTCCATTCCGCTGTGGAATTTCAGGATCATGCCGTGATCGCCCAGATGGGCTGTCCGGATATGCGCCTGCCCATTCAGTATGCCCTGTATTATCCGCACAGGATGCCCCTGCATGTGGAAGAGCTGGATCTTTTTGCTGTCGGCTCTCTGACATTTGAGAAGCCGGATACCAGCACATTCCGCGGCCTGGCTCTTGCCTATCAGGCTCTTCAGGCCGGCGGCAGCATGCCGTCTGTGTTTAACGCGGCCAATGAAAAGGCAGTGGCCATGCTGCTGGCGGGCCGGATCCGTTTTCTGGACATTTATGAGATCATTGAAGAGTGCATGGCCCGGCACAGGGTGATAAAGGATCCTTCTCTCTCTGAGATACTTTCTGTTCAGGAGGAGACAGGCTGTTTCATTGAAAGCAGGTGGCGCTCTTGCGGTTTATCGTAGCGCTGCTTGTATTCGGCGTCATTGTCCTTTTTCATGAGTTCGGCCATTTTACACTTGCAAGAAAGAACGGCATCGTGGTTGAAGAATTTGCGATCGGCATGGGACCGAAGCTATTTGGTATCCGAAGAGGACAGACGCAGTATACCATCAGGCTGCTGCCGATCGGCGGCGCCTGTATGATGCGGGGCGAGGATTCTGCCGGTGACGGATCAGAGGGGTGCTTTGGGTCCAAGTCCGTCTGGGCCAGAATGGCCGTGGTGTTTGCAGGGCCGTTCTTTAATTTTATCATGGCCTTCGGCTGCGCATTGGCGATCATAGCTTCTTCCGGGTATATTTCCGGGGAGATCATGCAGGTGCAGGAAGGCAGTCCGGCTCAGGAGGCAGGGCTGCAGGCAGGCGATGTGATTACAAAAGTCGATCATACAAAGGTGAAGACATTTGAAGACTTCCGGCTTCATATTGCTCTCAATGAGGGTAAGCCCTGCACCATCACCTATGTGCGCGGCGGGCGCACAGAGCAGACCCTGGTCAGTCCGCGAAAAGAGGAAGATGGAGTATACCGGATCGGCATAGTGGGAGGCGTGCGGGTAAGACCCGGCCCCCTGGGCCTGGTGGCTGCCGGTTTTCATGAGGTAGGATCCAATATCAGTCTGGTTATAAAGAGCCTGGAGATGCTGATCGCGGGAAAAGTGAGCAGTCAGGAAATATCGGGCCCCGTAGGCATGTTTTCCGCAATAGGACAGAGTTACCAGGAGGCGGCCCAATATGGGGAAGCAGCCGTTATACTGACCCTGCTGGATCTCATCCTGCTGCTGTCGGCGAATCTGGGCGTTATGAACCTGCTTCCTCTGCCGGCCCTGGACGGAGGGCGGCTGGTCTTTCTGATCGTCGAGGCAGTCCGGGGAAAGCCGGTACCGCCGGAAAAAGAGGGCATGGTTCATTTTGTGGGGTTCGTCCTGCTGATGATCTTAATGGTATTTGTAATGTTTAACGATATATCGAGAATTCTCGGCCGCTAGGACGGTGGATACCGTTTTCAAAGGAGCGCTATGTACGACAGAACAAAAACAAAGGTGGTAAAAATCGGCAGCCGCTGTATCGGAGGAACTTATCCGGTAGCGATCCAGTCTATGTGCAATACAAAGACAACAGACGCGGCTGCGACCGTAAAGCAGATCCTGGAACTTGAAAAGGCCGGATGCGAGATCATCCGTATCGCGGTACCGGATATGGAAGCGGCAGCTGCCATACCGGAGATAAAAAAGCACATCCACATACCTCTGGTGGCGGATATTCATTTTGACTACAGACTGGCCATCGCCGCCATAGAGAACGGCGCTGATAAGATCCGTATTAATCCCGGAAATATCGGAAGCACCCAGCGGGTAAAGGCGGTTGTCGATAAGGCAAGAGAATATCAGGTGCCCATCCGGGTAGGTGTCAACAGCGGTTCTCTGGAGAAGGATATCCTCCGGAAATACGGCGGCGTTACCGCAGAAGGTCTGGTAGAAAGTGCCCTTAATAAAGTCCATATGATAGAGGACATGGGCTGGGACCAGCTGGTGATCAGCATAAAGTCTTCAGATGTCATGATGTGTGTGAAGGCACATGAACTGATCGCAGCCAGAACACAGTATCCTCTGCATGTAGGAATTACAGAAGCCGGAACCCTGACGGCCGGCAATATTAAGTCGGCGGTGGGCATCGGAATCATCCTTCATGAGGGGATCGGCAGTACCATCCGGGTTTCCCTGACAGGAGATCCTCTGGAGGAGATCAAGAGTGCCCGGCAGATTCTGAAGGCTCTGGGTATGCGCCGGGGCGGAGTGGAGGTCGTTTCATGTCCCACCTGCGGCAGGACAAGCATTGACCTGATCGGCCTGGCGAATAAGGTCGAGAACCTGGTCCAGGCATACCCGCTTGATATAAAGGTAGCCGTCATGGGCTGTGTGGTAAACGGCCCCGGAGAAGCCCGTGAGGCTGATATAGGCATTGCCGGCGGAAACGGTGAGGGACTGCTCATAAAGAAAGGAAAAATTATTAAAAAAGTGGCGGAGAGCCAGCTGCTTGCCTGCCTGAAAGATGAACTTGATCACTGGAACGAAGCATAAGGATCTGATCATTTGAGAAAATTTTTCGAACTGCTGCCGGCCCTGAAGCTGGAACCGGAACTGGAAGAGCTGTTTTCAGGCGTAACCTCCGAGCGAGTCGTCTCCTGCAAAGGAAAATCGCGGATAAAGATTTTTATAGAAAGTTCCTGGCTTCTTCCCCGCAGGGCTCTAAAGCAGGCAGAGGAAGAGATCAGCCGGCAGATGTTTGCCGGCCGTATTAAGATCACGCTGG
>ONFL01000060.1 GCA_900317095.1 uncultured Eubacteriales bacterium
ATGACGGATACCATCAGGATGATGAAGGGCGTGGAACGGATGATGTTGATGATGCCGTTGAGTATAAAGTAGAGGACATCGTTCCTCTTCAGCCCGTCTTTGCGGCACAGCCACAGGAATACGGCAAGAACGAAGCCGATCACGGCGCCGATCAGCAGGGACCAGCCCACCATGTACACGGTTTCCAGCGCGGAAGTGGTCACCTTGGAAATGGGAACACCCAGGAATTTTTCAAGCTGTTCAGTCATTTATGGTTACCTCCTCATATTCTTCTCCGGATTCTACTATATGCTTCTCGCATTTTTCTATCTCTTCATCCGTACCCTCAAAGAGCACCAGCATGATGCCGATGATCACGCCCTCTATGACATTGATCGTACAGTAGAGGATATTGGTCTTCACCTGGAAACGGGTATTGAGCTCCCAGAGCAGGGGTTCTGTCTTTTCGTGATTTGTCAGCTTTATGCGGAGGATCTTGTGGGGGCCGGTCGTCTCTTTCAGGCCGGGCAGCAGAGGCGCGGGGATCTCGTCATGGATCAGATTGCCGACAAATTCTTTGGCGATAGCGGACCGGGGATTCGTGAAGACATCGACCACATGGCCGGCTTCTACGATCTTTCCGTAATCCATGACGGCAACCTTATTGCAGATGCGGCGGATGACATTCATCTCATGGGTGATGACAACAACGGTTACGCCCAGATTTTCATTTATCTGTTTCAGCAGATCGAGTATGGATTCTGTAGTCTTTGGATCCAGGGCGCTGGTCGCCTCATCACAGAGCAGGATCCGCGGCTTTGTAGCCAGAGCCCGGGCTATGCCGACCCGCTGCTTCTGACCGCCGGACAGCTGATCCGGGTGCGCGTCTCTCTTGGATTCAAGACCTACGAAGGAAAGCAGTTCCATGACCCGCTTTTCTATGTCTGCCTTGCCGACGCCGTTTAGCTTGAGCGGAAGGGCGACATTGTCGTAAATGGTCTTGCTGTTGAGCAGGTTGAACTGCTGGAAGATCATGCCGATAGACTTGCGGAGCTGGCGCAGCTGCGCCTCGGACATCTGTCCCAGTTCCTGATCTTCGACAAAGACCTTTCCCTCTGTCGGCGTTTCCAGGGCATTGATCATGCGGACCAGGGTAGACTTGCCGGCACCGGAATAACCGATGATGCCGTAGATGTCGCCCTCGTCTATTTCCAGGGAAACGTCCTTCAGGGCAGTAACCTTTGTTTTTCCCTCGAATGTCTTTGAGAGATGTTCGAATCGAATGATACTCATTATTTTTCCCCCTGAGAATATGTTTGCTGTGCCCGCATAATCGTGTATCGTATCTCCCGATACAAAAAAAGAAGGCCCGAACTGCTGCCCGGGTCTCCAGATATGAGCTGCCTTATCATGGTCTGGTATTATCGGAACAGCAAAGGAAATACAAAGCCCCAGGAAGATCCCGAACAACAACAACATGAAGAAGATTCAGCTGACATTGAATGGAAAGAGAGCATCTTTAACCTCCTGCGGCGGTTTTCCCGAAAAAGGAGCGCTGTATCACGCTAAACCGACCAAACATACTACATTACTAGGAAATACGCTTTTCACTATAGCACAGCCTGTAATAGCTGTCAAGTTATTTATACAATATATTAAAGCGGACAAAAAACCTTTATATGTAGAATACTCTTTTTATTCTGCAATCTCAATACAAACTATAGAAATATCCTATAGAAGGACAAAAAATATTCCAGGTTCTGCCTGGTCAGCGCCGGAGCGGGGCCCGGTCCGGGCGGCACCTTCCCTTATTTATCTGAACCGGACATTGTGATAAAATGTATGCATATGCTCAGCCCGGCGCGGGCTGCATAAAGAAGGAAAGGGTATGTGAAGCGATGGACAGTTATGATATGGATGCAGGAGCGTGTGCCGGAACTGCCGGAGACAGCATTTATGGGAATCATCTGCCGGAACTGACGGCGGTGATGGATGAGATGACGGCCAGGCTGCAGGCTCTGCGGGAAGAAGGCAGAAAGCAGGACCGGGATCCGATAGAGCACCTGCTCTGCCGGATAAAGTCGGAAGAAAGCATGCGGGAGAAATGCCGCCGGCGCGGGCTGGAGGAAACCACCGAGAACGCGCTTTTTAACGGGGAGATTACCGACGCCATAGGGCTGCGGGTCGTCTGCCCCTTTCTGAATGATGTTTACAGGATCCGGGATCTGCTCGTAGATGATCCGCAGACAGAGCTGGTGCAGGAGAAAGATTATATCCGCCGGGCCAAGCCGAACGGCTACCGGAGCCTGCATCTGATCCTCAGGGTAAAGGGGTATTATGTGGAAGTGCAGCTGCGGACCATTTCCATGGATACCTGGGCCGCCCTGGAGCATCAGATGAAGTATAAGAAGGACATCAGCGGCAACATAGACCTGATTACCAGGGAGCTGAAGCGCTGTGCGGATGAGCTGGCTGCCACGGACGTATCCATGCAGACCCTGCGGGATTTGATCGACGGTAAATAAGTTTGAGAAAAAAGAGATAGTGCTGCTTTTGAATAAGAAACAATAAAGAGAAAACAAGGAGGCGGATCATGAAACTGCTGCTTGCTGAAGATACAAAAGATATGAACCGTGTTATCACGGTCATGCTGGAACATGAAGGTTATGAGGTCGATCCGGTCTTCGACGGAGGCCAGGCGCTGGAGCATCTGCAGGCAGATGTATATGACGGTGCCATTCTGGATATCATGATGCCGGTTATGTCCGGGCTGGATGTGCTCAGACAGATCCGGGAGGCCGGCGACGAGACGCCGGTCCTGATGCTGACGGCCAAGAGTGAGATAGACGACCGGGTGACCGGCCTGGACGCCGGGGCGAATGATTATCTGAGCAAGCCCTTTGCCATGAAGGAGCTGCTGGCCCGGGTGCGGGCCATGGTGCGCACTTCTGGAAATGTCCGCCAGGAGGCACTGGAATTTAAGGATATTCGGCTGGATCCGGGAGATCTGTCACTGACGGCTGAAAATTCCGTCTCCCTGGCACCCCGGGAATTTGCCCTTATGAGGCTGCTGATAAAAAACCAGGGGCGGCCGCTGGCAACAAAGTACCTGCTGGACCATGTCTGGGCAAATGAACCGGGAGCGGATGCGGAAGACGTCTGGCTCTATATTTCCTACATCCGGGCTAAACTGACTTCCGTAGCATCCTGTGTTGTTCTTGACGGCGAGAGGGGCGGCTCTTTCCGGCTGCGCTGATCTGCAGGAACAGGAGGAAATATGGATACACAGACAATAGAAAGGATAAGAAGACATTTTATCCGCTCTTCCATGCTGGCCGTCGGCATTGTGATCCTTTCCCTGGGTTTCGTCGTAAATGCCGGCCAGGCTTTTACGGTCCGCCTGCAGATCAACGAGACTCTGAACTACATGATCTCCCACGAGGGAAGGGATTTCCTGACAGGCAGGAGCGGCAGTGAGACGACACAGGCGGAGCAGGCGGAAAGCGAAACGGAGATGAACCGCAAAGAAGATCTTTCCAGACCTCTGCTGGGCTATAATCCTTTTACTCTGGAGAGACTCAGCAACTTTACATATTTTACGGTGGAAAAACCGGTTTCCGGGACTTCCCGCATCCGTATGTCGAAAGAGGGGATGATAGAGGAAGAGGATGCCCTGGAGATGGCAGAAGCTTTCCTGGCCTCGGGTTCGCCGAGGGGCTTTCAGGGCTTTTATTTTTATCAGTATGAGAAAAATGCGGCCGGTGACGCTTTCCTGATCTGTATAGATTATCAGGAAGGAGTCTATAATCTGCTCCGCCTTTTTTCCTGGAGTCTAGTGGGTCTGATCCTGGCGCTGACGGTAACCTACCTGCTGGTGCGGGCCATGTCCGGGCGCATTGTGCGTCCTATGATAGAAAACAGCCGCCGGCAGCAGCAGTTCATCACCAATGCCAGCCATGAGCTGAAGACCCCTCTGGCAGTCATCCGCTCTAATACCGAGCTTCAGGAAATGTTGAACGGCGAGTCAGAGTGGACCCAGTCGACCTTAAAGCAGGTAGACCGGCTGAACGGACTGGTACAGAATCTGGTCATGATCGCCCGCTCCCAGGAACAGGAGAGCAGTCAGGGCGTTGAAGATACTGATATTTCTGCCATTATCGAGGAGACCGCCAAACCTTTTGACGCGCTGGCGCAGACAGAAAAACTGCAGTTTACCCGCAGCATTGCGCCGGATATCCATATGGTCGCCAACGGCAGCAGCATCCGCACGCTGACTTCAGTGCTGGTGGACAACGCTATAAAATACTGTGATGCCGGCGGAAGTGTTCATGTATCTCTGGAGGCGGGTCACAGGGGAAAAGGCTGCCTGCTCAGCGTTTCCAATTTCTATGCCGCGGGTGAAAATGTGGACTACACGCGGTTTTTTGAACGGTTTTACCGGGAAGACCAGTCGCATCATGTGGACGGTCCGGAGAAGAAGGGCTACGGGATCGGTCTCTCTCTGGCCCAGAACCTGTGCTGCCTCTATGGCGGCACCATCAGTGTCAGGTGGAAGGACGGGGTGATCACCTTCATCTGTCCGCTCAACTCTCTCAAAAAATAGAGTTCAATGCTATTTGAAATGAAAGGCGCCGGCTATATGCCGGCGCCTTTTTTATAAACCGGGCTCACGGGAGCCGGACAGAAAAAGAGCCTGGCGGGCGATGCCGCCAGGCTCTCATGATTCACTTTATAGTACAGATCGCAGCCTCAGATGAGGAGAATCAATACTTAGCGCCAAGCCATCCAGAGATAACCATTCTCTGAACTTCGCTGGTTCCTTCGTAGATCTCAGTGATCTTAGCATCACGCATATGACGCTCGAAAGGATACTCACGGCTGTAGCCGAAACCACCGCAGAGCTGTACGCACTTACGTGTTACATCGGAAGCAACCTCAGAAGCAACGAGCTTAGCCATAGCAGCATAAGCGGAGATGTCCGGAGCGGTCTTCAGATCCGGATGATCCTGCTTGTACTGAGCAGCACGATAAACGAGCAGACGAGCTGCATCTACATGTGCCTGCATCTCAGCCAGCTGGAACTGAGTATTCTGGAACTTCCAGATCGGCTTACCAAACTGGATTCTCTCTTTGTCATACTTAACTGTCTCTCTGATAGCAGCCTGAGCGATACCAACAGCCTGTGCAGCAACACCGATACGTCCGCCGTCAAGAGTGGTCATAGCAACCTTGAAGCCCTTGCCTTCCTGGCCGAGCAGGTTCTCAGCGGGAACCTTAACCTCGTCGAATGCAAGCTGAGCTGTGGATGATCCACGGATACCCATCTTAAGCTCATGTCCGATTACCTGGAATCCCGGATAATCCTTTTCTACGATGAAACCGGAGATACCATGGTTCTCATGAAGACCTTCCTTCATAGCGAATACTACGAATACATCAGCGAACTGAGCGTTGGTGATGAAGCACTTGCCGCCGTTCAGTACGAAGTGGTCGCCTTCAGCTCTGTAAGTGGTCTTCTGCATAGCAGCATCAGTACCAGCGCCGGGCTCGGTAAGAGCGAATGCACCAAGAATCTCGCCAGAGCAAAGCTTAGGGAGATACTTCTGCTTTGCAGCATCTGTACCATAGGTGAAGATAGGCCACATGCAAAGGGACTCATGAGCCATCAGAACGATGGAAGTAGTAGCGCAGGCTTCTGCGATCTTCTCAGCAGCTGCGATGTAGGAAAGGTAGCTCAGTCCTGCTCCGCCGTACTCTTCGGGGAAATACATTCCGAAATAGCCCTGCTCTGCAAGATCATTGCGAGCCTGTACCGGGAACTCCTCGTTCTCATCAATGTCATGAGCCTTGGGAGCGATCTCTTCATCAACATACTTCTGCAGAGAATTGAGAATGTCCTGTTCTTCTTCAGTAAAGTTAAAATTCATTACTGTTCCTCCTATAAAATTTGCATTAGCTGCGCTCCGGATCCTGTAAAAATCTGCGTTATGAAATTAACAGGGGTTCAGGATTGCTGCCATTACGTTTTACAGCGATATTGTAGCATAAAAACAGGAACAATACAAATGTTTATATTTAAATTTCGTGTTAATTTTTCACCAAAAATAAAAAAATAGGGCATTGTGACTTGAATCTGGCTGATTCATACAAAAAATAAATAAAATATTGTTTTTATTTTATCACAAAGTTTAGATAAAGTTCAGACTGAGAAAGCGGTCCGGCAGAGCGGGCAAAGCTGTCAAAGCTGTTCAGATCTATTCTTGTCTAAATCCGGTCGCGCGCTGCACAAAATCGGCCATGATCTGCATATAACGGCCGGGATCCCGCAGAAAGCTGACACCGTGGGCACCGTCGGGGAAGATCTCCAGCCTGGCATCACCGGCAGCCCCGGCGATCCGCCGGCTCATCTGCCAGGGAACCAGCCTGTCCGCGTCCCCGTGATAGATGAGAATGGGCAGCCTGGTGCGGGAGGCAGAGAGCAGGGCAGAGCTTTCTTCTATATTAAAGTGTCCGTACAGGCGGGCGGCGGCCCGGATCAGTTTCCAGACAGGTCCCGCAGGCAGGCCCATATCCTCCACCACCTTGCAGATGATGTCTTTGGGGGAATCGTAAGGGCTGTCGGCGATGACGCCGCGGACATTTTCCGGCAGATCCGGCATGTCACTGGCCATGAGAACTGAGGCAGCTCCCATGGAAACGCCTGATATGAGCACAGGACGGTCCTTGCCGAAGCGGCGGCAGGCATAGCGGCACCAGGCGGCCACATCATGTCGTTCCCGGATCCCGAATGTCGTGATATTGCCGCCGCTTTTCCCGTGTGCCCGCATATCGGTGAGGAGGGTATCGCAGCCCAGTTCCCATTCACACTGACGGGTGCCGGCAAATTCACGGACAGCCCCACCGTGATAGCCGTGGAACTGGATCTGGACGGGGCAGTTCTCGTCATGACCGGGGATATGGTAATAGCGGCCGTAAAGGGGAGTCCCGTCATAGCTGACGATGGTCACTTCTTCAAATGGCTGGGCTTTCACTCCCTCTATGAGTTTTTTTATGGTCTCATAGTCCCTTTTATACTGGGGGCTGTCCGGAATGGGAACCGGCTGTGCCTTCCATTTATCGCTGTTGTAGAAAATACGGCGGAAAATATAGTGAAGAAGCAGAAGACCTGCTCCGGTCAGGCCGCCGGCAAGACCGAGAAAGGGCAATTTTTTCATTTTGAGTCACTCCTGAAGGTTAGTTATTGTTTTATTATACGCTTTTGTCCAGAATTGTGTGCAAAACTTTGCAGATACATGGATTTACATATGGGCAGGAAACGACTAAAATGAGAATATAAATCAATAAGGACAAGGAGCTGTTTTTATGAGTCTGTACGCCATCGGCGATCTGCATCTGCATTTTCAATCGGAGCTGAAGGCGCCGGGGCAGATCCACGGCCGCGTATGGAAGGATCATGAGCGTAAGTTTCAGCGCTATTGTGCCGAGATGCTGACAGATGCTGACACCCTGGTGCTTGTGGGTGACCACAGTTGGGGGAAGAATCTGCAGCAGAGCCTGCCGGACCTGCAGTATATCAGTGCCCTGCCGGGCCGCAAGATCCTGCTGCGGGGCAATCATGATATGTTCTGGGAGGCGAATAAGACGCCGCGGCTGAACGAACTCTTTGCCGGGAAGCTGCAGTTTCTGCAGAATAACTATTACAGTTATCAGGATGCCGCTCTGGTGGGGACAAAGGGCTATACATTTGAAGGTCCCTTTTACCTGGACCGGCGGGGCAGGATCATCGGATGGGATGAGCAGACGCAGAAACATGCGCAGAAGCTGGTGGACAGGGAGATCAGGCGGCTTGAGACATCTTTTGAGATGGCCAGAAGGGACGGCTTTCGACGCTTTATCATGTTTCTTCACTACCCGCCGACAGATATACTGCAGGAGGACAGCCCCTTTACCCGGATGGCGGAGCAGTACGGGGCAGAGCAGGTTGTTTACGGGCACTGTCATGGAGAAAGCCGTTTTAATGACAGTATCCGGGGCATGCATCACGGCATCCGCTACAGCCTGGTATCCGGAGACTGCCTGCGCTGGGTCCCTGAAAAGCTGCTGGACTGATGCCGGCAGAACATTCACGCGGCCGCAATGACAGATCATATTTTATATATAGAAATAGAAGGAGTACAGATTATGGAATACAGAAGTGATACCGATAAGATATATGTCCGCCTGGACCGGGGCGATGAGATCATGGAAAGCCTGATGGATATCTGTAAGAAGGAGGGGGTAAAGAGCGCCCTCTTCCGGGGAATCGGCGCCTGCAGCGATGCTGTGGTCGGCACCTATATAGATGAAAAGCGGGAGTTCATGCCCCATGTAAAGAAAGACACCATGCTGGAGATGATCTCTCTCATGGGGGATATTGTGACGGATGACCAGGGAGAAATGCATGAGCATGCCCATGCCATGTTTGCCTATCTGGACGGGGAGGAGGTCCGTTATTTCGGCGGCCATCTTCTGAAGGCGGTCACGCTCTACACAGCAGAGATCGCCCTGGAGCCTGTAAAGGGCGGCACCATCAGTTACCAGAAGGAACCCACGAGGGATCTTAACGTCTGGAAATTCGGCTGGTAGATATCAGTTTTTGCTTTAGGAGATTTTACAGCCTGGCGGCAGGGGTCCGGCTGTATGCATCTGTATAAATGAAGGAGATGGATTGATGACGCTGAGAGATCTGAAGGCTGGTGAGAGTGCCCGCATCCTGTCGGTAGGCGGTTCCGGGCAGCTGCGGCAGCACTTCCTGGATATGGGGCTGATCCCGGATGTGGAAGTGACCCTTGTTAAATTTGCTCCCCTGGGCGACCCTATGGAACTGCGGGTCCATGACTATGAACTGACGCTGCGTCTGGAGGAGGCGCAGCAGATAGAGGCGGTAAAGGTTTCGCCCGGTCTCCGTGAAAAAGATGAAAAGCCGGAGCGGGATCCTGCTTTTCATCAGGAGCATCCCGGTCTGGGGGAGAGCGGGCGCCGCTATCACGACCGTAAGAGTGAACACCCCCTGCCCGACAGCCAGATTCTGACATTTGCCCTGGCCGGCAATCAGAATTCCGGCAAGACGACACTTTTCAACCAGCTCACCGGTTCCAACCAGCATGTGGGCAATTTCCCCGGCGTCACGGTCGACCGCAAGAGCGGCGTGATCCGCGGCTATAAGAATACTTCCGTTACCGATCTGCCCGGCATATATTCCATGTCTCCCTACAGCAGTGAGGAGATCGTTTCCCGGCAGTTTATTCTCAACGAAAAGCCCCGGGGCATCATAAATATCGTGGACGCGACCAATATAGAAAGGAATATGTATCTGACTCTGCAGCTGCTGGAGCTGGGTATCCCCATGGTGGTCGCCCTCAATATGATGGATGAGGTTCAGGGCAATGGAGGCTATATCCATGTAAATGAGATGGAGCGGGCGCTGGGCGTGCCGGTCATTCCCATTTCCGCCGCCAAGGATCAGGGCATAGATGAGCTGGTAGACCATGCGGTCCATGTGGCAAAATTCCAGGAAAAGCCGGAGGAAGTAGACTTCTGCAGCGACAGCCGGCGGGGAGGCGCTGTTCACCGGGCCATTCACGGCGTCATGGCTCTGATAGAGGACCACGTGGAAAAGGCGGGCATTCCCATCCGTTTTGCCGCCACAAAGCTGATAGAAGGCGACCAGCGGGTTATGGACGCTCTGGAGCTGGACCAGAATGAACAGGAGACCCTGGAGCACATCGTAAAGCAGATGGAGAACGAGGGCGGGCTGGACAGGGCTGCCGCCATAGCGGATATGCGCTTTTCCTTCATCATCCGGCTTGTAAAGGAAACCGTCGTCAAGCCCCATACCAGCAGGGAGCGCCAGCGGAGCATGAGGGCGGACCGGATCCTGACCGGAAAATATACGGCCATTCCGGCTTTTATAGGAATTATGGCGCTCATTTTCTGGCTGACATTCAATGTCATCGGTGCCTGGCTGCAGGATCTGCTGGCGTCCGGCATAGACTGGCTGGCATCGCAGGCTGTCGGGGCTATGGAGAGCGCGAATGTAAATCCGGTCATCATTTCCCTGGTAAAGGACGGCGTCTTCAACGGCGTGGGAACCGTACTCAGCTTTATGCCCATCATCGTGGTGCTTTTCTTCTTCCTGTCTCTGCTGGAGGACACCGGCTACATGGCGCGGATCGCCTTCGTCATGGACAAGATGCTGCGTAAGATCGGCCTGTCGGGCCGGAGCATGGTGCCGCTGCTGATCGGCTTCGGATGTTCGGTGCCTGCAGTCATGGCCAGCCGGACCCTGCCCTCCGAGCGGGACCGCAGGATGACCATCAGCCTGGTGCCTTTTATGAGCTGCTCCGCGAAACTGCCGATCTACGGCTTCTTTACGGCGGCCTTTTTTCCCAGGCACGGAGGTCTGGTCATGATCGCCCTCTATTTCGGGGGCATCCTTGTCGGCCTGATCACAGCCCTGATCTCCAAAAACACGATATTTAAGGGCGAGGCGGTGCCCTTTGTCATGGAGCTGCCAAACTACCGGATGCCCAGCATGAAGAGTGTCGACCGCCTGCTCTGGGAGAAAGCCAAGGATTTTGTTACCCGTGCCTTTACGGTTATATTCGCGGCTACTCTGATCATATGGTTCCTGCAGACATTTGATCTGCACTTCAGAATGGTCGCCGATTCTTCTCAGAGCATCATGGCTGTGGTGGCAGGCTGGATCGCGCCGGTCTTTAAGCCCCTGGGCTTTGGCGACTGGAGATTCTCCACTGCTCTGATCGCCGGCTTTATGGCCAAGGAGAGTGTTGTAGCTACCCTGAATGTCCTTTTCGGCGGCGCCGCCGGTCTGCAGCAGTTTATGACTCCCCTGACCGCCTTTACCCTGATGGTTTTCTGCCTGCTCTACACGCCCTGTGTTGCAGCCATAAGTTCCATCAACAGGGAAATGGGTCCCAAAAGTGCTGTTATAACGGTGATATTTCAGTGCCTTGTGGCCTGGATCGCTGCCCTCATCGTGCACAGCATAGGACTCCTGTTTGTATAAGTTTTTCTAAAAAGGAAGAAAGAGCAGACCTGCCGCGGTCTGTTAAAACCGCCGGCCGTCTGCTCTGTTTTTTTATACTTAAAATTACAGCAGTTTTCTCTTCTTCATCTCATGATAAAACCTGGCCAGGGGGAAACCCACAACGTTGTTGTAATCGCCGCGGATCTCCCTGACATAAGGGGCAAATATTCCCTGGATGCCGTAGGAGCCGGCCTTGTCCATGGGGTCGCCGCTGGCGACATAGGCAGAGATTTCCTTCTCTGTCAGCGGGTAAAATGTGACATCGGTCTTTTCGTGGAATGTAAAATACTGCGGGTCTCTGCCGCCGCGGCAGACTGTGACGCCGGTGAATACCTGGTGGGTCCGGCCGGAAAGGAGCCGCAGGGTGCCGGCGGCGTCCTTCTCATCCTTTGGTTTGCCGAGTACATTTCCTTGAAAGGCAACGATGGTATCAGCTCCGATCACCACAAGAATGTCATCCTCCGGGAGAGAGCGGGTGCAGGAGAGCGCCTTCTGCCTGGACAGCTCCTCTACGATCATGGCGGGATCGGTCTGGGTGATGGTCTCTTCTTCTCCGGAGGGATGGACCTCAAAAGGGATGCCCAGCCGGCTGAGCAGTTCCCGGCGGCGGGGAGAAGCGGATGCGAGAATGTATTTATAGGACATTTTATTTACCTCCCTGTGAAGTTCTTTTTTATAATAGCAGTGCAGCGGCAAAAAAGCAAAAAAAGAAATTCCCGGGCTTGAAGATGGGGGAAAAGAGGCATATAATGTAGGTGCAGATAAATCTGCGGCAGCTATTTGATACAGATTTTAAGAAGGAAGTGAGTGACAGTAATGGATACTGGTAAACACCGGCGAAGCATGGCTGTATGTATTCGGATACCGCACTGGCGCTCGGTTCCGGCGCCCCATTTTCCATAAAGACAGGATGAGAGTCTTTCCGGTCTGATTTTTGGCGCGGTTTTCGACATGCATATGGCTTAAGAGGTCCAAGACATGAAGAAGACGGCGTTATTTTTGTGCCTATTTTTCTGATCCGGCCTCCTTCACCGGGACGCAGCATTCGGGCGGGTTATCCCGCAGCAGTCCGGAAAGGAGAACATAAGATGAACAGCACACAGACCAAAGAGAATATGACAAAGGACAGACTTCTCCGCTTACTGATGAAGAGGCAGTACCGGCAGATCCGCGAGGAGACAGACGATATGCATCCCGCGGATGTGGCGGAGCTGCTGGAAGATATGGATGAGAACAACCGGCTGGTCGTTTTCCGGATCTTATCAAAGGAAACGGCGGCCCAGGCCTTTTCCTATATGTCCGATGAGGCCAGAAATGACCTGGTAGACGGCTTTTCCGATGCCGAGATCGTGCAGACGCTGGAGGAGATGAGTCTCGATGACGCGGCGGATATGCTGGAGGATATGCCGGCCAGCGTTGTAAAGAGGGTCCTGGAAAAGTCCGGCAGGGATATGCGCGACAGCCTCAACCGGCTTCTGCATTATCCCGAATCCAGCGCAGGCAGCATCATGACGCCGGAATATCTGCGCTTTCGCAAAGGAATGACGGTACAGGAGGCTTTCCGGCAGATCCGCGACCACGGCGAGGAGGCTGAGACTGTTTATACCGGCTATGTGGTCGAGAATAACAGACTGACCGGTGTAGTTACCGCCAGGGAAATGATGCTGAGCAGCCTGGACACGCCCTTGGAGCAGATCATGAACGACAACGTCATCAGCGTCCAGGTGACGGACGACCAGGAGGCGGTAGGACGGCTGATGCAGAAATATAATTTTGATGCTGTTCCTGTTGTGGACGCTGAGGGGATGCTGGTAGGCATCGTAACCATAGATGACGCCATGGATGTCCTGACAGAGGAATCCACGGAGGATATGCAGAAAATGGCAGCCATCGTGCCGGAAGACGCGGCGGCAACCTATTTCGGCACCAGCGTGTGGCAGCACGCGAAACAGCGGATCCCCTGGCTGCTGGTACTGATGCTTTCGGCGACATTTACCGGCATGATCACCAGTCATTATGAGGCGACATTTGCGGTCCTGCCGCTGCTGGTTTCCTTTATGCCCATGTTGATGGATACGCCCGGCAACTGCGGCAGCCAGTCCTGTACCCTTATGGTCCGCGGCCTGGCCCTGGGAGAGATAGAGACCGGCGATTTCCTGCGGGTCATCAGCAAGGAACTGCGGGTTGCCCTGATCGTGGGCGGCGTGCTGGGCCTGATAAACGGCCTGCGGATCTATATCATGTACGGCATCGCAGGAGTCGGTCATTATGATCACGTCGGGGTTTATGCCCTGGTGGTCAGCGTGGCGCTCTTCTTTTCCATTATGCTGGCTAAGCTGGTGGGCGGCGTCCTGCCGCTGGCGGCCAAAAAGCTGAAAATGGATCCGGCCATCATGGCTTCTCCCCTGATTACCACCATCGTAGATGCCGCTTCGCTGATGATCTATTTCCATGTAGCGCAGATTTTCTTCAGCAGCCTGCTGCATTAAAGACCCTGAAAATAATTTCACAGATCACCGGGATCCCGAATGGAATTCCGGTGATTTTTTTTCTGCGGGAAGCAGACTGCCCGGGACCCTGTTTTCGGGCATTCGCCGTTATGTGCCGCAGCCGTGATTTTTCTGTGCTTTCGCATGTATTTTTGTGAATACAATATATAGACTATATGCTTCTTGAAAAATACCAGATATTGTGTTTATAATAGTACTGCAGTTTGCAAAGGAGATGAGAGCGTGAAGGTCAGGATCGCAGGATATAAGAAGCACAGTATGGTCAACGGGCCCGGCGTGCGCTTTGTCCTGTTCCTGCAGGGCTGTCCCCATCACTGCCGCGGCTGCCAGAACCCGGACACCTGGGATCCGGCGGGCGGACAGGAGGCGGAGACAGAACGGCTGATAGAGCTGATCGCCCGGACCCGCTATCTGGACGGGATCACACTTTCCGGCGGCGACCCGCTCTGCCAGCCGGCAGCGGCGGCGCAGATCGCGCAGGCAGCCCGGCAGGCCGGACTTTCTGTCTGGTGCTATACAGGCTGGACGCTGGAGCAGGTCCTGGCAGGAGAGGCAGGCCCTGCTGCCCGGGACCGGCTGCTGCCCCTGGTGGATGTGCTGGTGGACGGACCCTTTGAAGAAGAGAAGCTGTCCGATGCCTGCATATGGAGGGGCAGCACGGGCCAGCGTCTGATAGACGTGAAGGCTTCCCTGGCAGCAGGACATGCCTGCCTGGCGGATCCGGACGCGCTCTGACAGCAAAGCTGTTTTTTGGGAATAGGAAGATATAGTAAAGAAGGCGGCCTGTGCAGGCCGGCCCGGCAAGGAAGGATATGTTGTTATGTTAAAATCTGTTATAAAGCGGGATGGAAGAGAGGTCCCCTTTGAATCTGTCAAAATCGAGAATGCGGTATCCCATGCCTTTATGGCTTCCCAGGAGATAGAGGCCAGGGATGTCTCAGCCATGGCCCGCGCAGTCTGCCTGATCGTTGTATCGGCTCTGGAGAGGGATGGAAAGGACAGTCCCCAGGTGGAGGAGATCCAGGACGAAGTGGAGAAGGCGCTCATGAAGTTCGACTTCACGAAGACCGCCAAGGCTTATATCCTCTACCGGACCCAGCACCAGAAGATCCGCAGTGCCGAGAACACGCTGCTGGACTATAAGAAGCTGGTCAACAGCTATATCGGGAAGGACAAGGACTGGCGGGTCAAGGAGAATTCCACGGTCACCATGAGCCTGGGCGGCCTTATCCTGTCCAACTCCGGCGCCATCACCGCCAACTACTGGCTCAGCGAGGTCTATGACCAGGAGATCGCCGATGCCCACAGGAACTGTTTCCTGCATATCCATGATCTGTCCATGCTGTCCGGCTACTGCGCGGGCTGGAGCCTGAAGCAGCTTATCCAGGAGGGTCTGGGCGGCGTTCCCGGCCGCATTACATCCTCACCGGCAAAGCATCTGTCCACCCTCTGCAACCAGATGGTCAATTTCCTGGGCATCATGCAGAATGAATGGGCCGGCGCTCAGGCATTCTCTTCCTTCGATACCTATCTGGCGCCTTTTGTCAAGATCGACAATCTGTCCCAGAAGGAAGTCAAACAGTGCGTGCAGTCCTTTATTTACGGGGTCAATACC
>ONFL01000050.1 GCA_900317095.1 uncultured Eubacteriales bacterium
AGAGCGCGGCGTTGATTTCTTTGACTGCGTATACCCGTCACGCAACGGCCGTCACGGCCATGTATACACATCCCGCGGCAAGCTGAATCTTTTTAACGCGAAGTTCGAGCTGGACGCGCGGCCGATAGAAGAGGGCTGCGGCTGCCCGGCCTGCAGGCATTATTCGAGAGCTTACCTGCGCCATCTGCTGAAGGCGAAGGAGATGCTCGGCATGCGGCTGTGCGTGCTTCACAATCTGTATTTTTACAATCACCTGATGGAGGAGATCCGGACAGCGATCCGGGGACACCGTTACAGCGAATATAAGAAAGCAAAGCTTGAAGGCTTTTTATCTAAAGAAGATTAAGGAGGAACTTAATATGTCATTTTCACCCCTGGTCCTTTCCGGATCCTCTGGATCCAATACGGCGTTATTATTAGTCGGCTATCTTGCTATTTTCTTTGTACTGATCTACTTTATGTCGATCCGGCCCCAGAGAAAACGCCAGAAACAGCTGGACTCTATGCTTGCTTCCCTGGAGATCGGCGACAGTATTCTCACCAACAGCGGATTTTACGGCGTTATTATTGATATTCAGGAAGATGTCGTAGTGGTTGAGTTCGGAAGCGACCGCCACTGCCGTATTCCTATGCAGAAGGATGCCATTGTAAGCGTTGAGAAGCCCAGTGACGCAGGTGCTGAAGAATAAAAGCTTCTGGTCCGGTCCTTTGGAGAAGAAATTATTTTCGGATAACTATTCAAAGTTTCCATGATATGATATGATATGATAAAACCGCAAAGGAGGATTACTATGAAACACGTTAAGACATTAAACACAAGATCTATGAAGAACAGCATGGTTAAGGGCGGATGCGGAGAGTGCCAGACATCCTGCCAGTCAGCATGCAAGACATCCTGCACTGTTGGCAATCAGAGCTGCGAGAACAAGTAATCGGCAGCGGAATTTTTTCTGAGCAGCGGTCCGTTTTCGAATCGCTGCTCATTTGCATGATTTGGCATGGCCTTTTCCATAAGGGCATGCTTTCCTTTTTGTTTTGCGGGTATACTGCTGCCGGCAGAATAAGGCTGGCAATATATAAAGATTGGAGTTATTTCATTGATTCATCAGTATAAAAGCGGCGGTTTCAACATCGTGATGGATATAAACAGCGGCGCCATCCATGTGGTGGATGATGTCGTTTACGATGTGATCGCTCTGTACGAAGATCATTCCAGGGAGGAGATCTTTGCACAGCTTTCCGGAATATACAGCCGTCAGGAGCTGCAGGAAGCATTTGACGAGATCGGGGAGCTGATTCGCGAAGAGGTTCTTTTTACCGATGATATATATAAGGATGTTGTTATAGATTTCAAGAAGAGAGACACGGTTGTCAAAGCGCTCTGTCTGCACATAGCGCATGACTGCAATCTGGCCTGCCGGTACTGCTTTGCCGAAGAAGGCGAGTATCATGGCAGAAGGGCCATTATGAGCTATGAAGTCGGCAGGCAGGCACTGGATTTCCTGATAGAATCATCCGGCAGCCGCCGGAATCTGGAAGTGGATTTTTTTGGCGGCGAGCCGCTGATGAACTGGGACGTGGTGAAACGACTGGTGGAGTATGGCCGGTCCCGTGAAGAGGAGTGCGGTAAGAAGTTCCGCTTTACCCTTACAACGAATGGTGTTCTTTTAAGCGATGACATCATGGATTTCTGCAATAAAGAGATGGCCAATGTCGTCCTCAGCGTAGACGGCAGGAAGCAGGTCCATGACCGCATGCGTCCCTTCCGCGGCGGGCAGGGCAGCTATGATAAGATCATGCCGAAGTTTAAAAAATTTGCGCAGAGCAGGAGGCAGACCGGGAAACAGTATTATGTCCGGGGGACATTTACAAGATATAATCTGGATTTCGCCGCCGATGTGCTGGACCTGGCAGACCAGGGATTCGATCAGATATCTGTCGAGCCGGTCGTGGCGCCGCCGGAAGCGGATTATTCTATCCGCGAAGAGGATATTCCGGTTCTTCTCGCGGAGTATGACAAGCTGGCAGCTGAGATGGTCAGGAGAAACCGCGAGGGAAGATCCTTCAACTTCTTCCATTTTATGATAGACCTGGAAGGCGGGCCCTGCGTTTACAAGCGTCTTTCCGGCTGCGGATCGGGAAGCGAATATCTGGCTGTTACGCCCTGGGGAGACCTTTATCCCTGCCATCAGTTTGTCGGACAGGACGAATTTCTCATGGGCAATGTCTGGGAGGGCGTAAAGCGTACCGACATAAGAGATGAGTT
This sequence comes from uncultured Eubacteriales bacterium, assembly GCA_900317095.1. Classification (GTDB taxonomy): domain Bacteria; phylum Bacillota; class Clostridia; order Lachnospirales; family Lachnospiraceae; genus UBA2912. The sequence goes on from ONFL01000050.1 coordinate 2,267, forward strand.
TAAGCTCTGCAATGTCTACGCCAAGCCCAAGTGCCGCGAGTGCTTCGCCAGATATTACTGCAGCGGCGGATGCGCCGCCAACTCCTGGAATTTTCACCATTCCATTACCGATGCCTATGACATCGGATGCGAGCTGATGAGAAAGAGAGTTGAATGCGCCATTATGATAAAAGCCGCTCAGGCTTACAGCGATGAGGGAGAGGAGCAGAATGAAGAGTAAGAAAGTCAGCGTTCTGACGCTGATCATAGTATTTTTCATGATATTTGCCTGCGCTTTTGTTACCATATTTGGTTTTGGAAGCACACATCAGGGCATGGCTGAGAATATCAAGCTGGGCCTTGATCTGGCCGGCGGTGTCAATATCACCTATGAGGCAGATCAGGAGAATCCTTCTGATGAGGATATGAATGATACTGTTTACAAGCTGCAGCAGCGTGTTACTGCCTACAGTACGGAGGCTGAGGTTTACCGGCAGGGCAAGAACCGCATCAATGTAGATATCCCAGGTGTATATGATGCCGAAGAGATCCTTTCAAAGCTTGGCAATCCGGGAACGATCTATTTCTGCGAGGGCGCGAGCGACCAGGCTAAGGGCGAAGAAGTCATGGACGGCTATTTCATGGTCCTGGACGGGAATGATATCCAGAGCGCCCAGGCAGGGACACAGCCGGACAGCTATGGCAATTCCGAGTATGTTGTATCGCTGCTGTTTAACGACGAAGGCAAGAAAGCCTTTGCGGAGGCGACCAGCAGAAATGTAGGCAAGCCGATCTACATCATCTATGACGGTGAAGTGATCAGTTCCCCGAATGTAAAAGAAGCCATTACCAACGGACAGTGCGTGATAGAGGGTAATTTCACCTATGAGTCCGCCAATTCACTGGCAACCACCATCCGGGCAGGAAAGCTGAAGCTGGGCCTTAAGGAAGTCAGCTCCAAGGTTGTCAGTGCCAAGCTTGGTTCTCAGGCGGTAAGCACCAGCCTCCGAGCCGGAATCATCGGCATGTTCCTGGTTATGCTCTTCATGATCATTTTCTACAGGATCCCTGGTCTTGCGGCTGCCACTGCCCTGGGTCTGTACGGCACATCCATGATGTGCTTCCTCAACGGACTGGATATTACACTGACTCTGCCTGGCATGGCCGGCATCATACTGACCATCGGTATGGCGGTAGATGCCAATGTTGTCATTTTCACCCGTATCCGGGAGGAGATCGCGGCAGGAAGGAATGTAAGGGAAGCTATAAAGACAGGCTTCAGTAAAGCCCTTTCGGCGGTCATCGACGGAAATATCACAACATTGATCGCTGCCGCGGTTCTCTATATTAAAGGAACAGGTACGATCCGGGGTTTCGCCATTACGCTGGCCCTGGGTATTATCCTTTCCATGTTTACAGCCCTGCTGATCACCCGTCTCGTGCTCTATGCATTTTACGGGCTCGGCTGCAGGGATGAGAAATTCTACGGAAGACAGAAGAGCGCGAAAGTTTTCAATTTCTACGGTTTCCGGAAGATTTCCTATACGATTTCCATTATTGCCATTGCCATCGGCTTTATAGCCATGGGTGTCAATGCGTCAGCCGGAAAGCGGGCCCTGAACTACAGCCTGGATTTCACCGGCGGTACAGCCATGACGGTTACATTTAATGAACCGCTGCAGATACCCGGAGATGATGAGAAGCCTCTGACGGAGATATTTGAAAAGAATGCCGGCACGGCGGATGTTCAGTTCCAGAATGTTACCGGCAGCAATGATGTTGTGATCAAGACGCCTGTGCTGACAGCCGAGCAGAGAAGCGCTGTGCGGGACGCACTGGCAGAGCAGTACAATATAGACCCGGATAAGGCTGTCACCGAGGAGAATATCAGCGGAACCATCAGCGGCGAGATGAGGAAGAACGCCATATGGTCAGTAGTAATCACCGGTATCTTTATCCTCATCTATATCTGGATCCGCTTTAAGGACCTTCGTTTCGGCGCCGGTGCCGTTATGGCTCTGCTGCACGATGTCCTTGTTACCCTGATGATCTATTCTGTCGCGCGGATCTCTGTGGGCACAACGTTCATTGCCTGCATGCTGACGATCGTCGGTTATTCTATAAATGCCACCATCGTTATATATGACCGTGTCCGTGAGAATCTCAAGACCATGGATGGCTCGTCCTATCCGGAGATCGCCAATACCAGTATCAGCCAGACATTGTCCAGAAGTATTAATACCTCGATCACAACGCTGATCATGGTATTTGTACTCTTCATTCTGGGTGTTCCCTCTATCAGGGAATTTACTCTTCCCATGATGGTCGGGATCATAGCCGGCGCCTGGTCGTCTGTAATGCTTTCCGCGGTCTTCTGGTGCAGCTTCAAGATGCACTCCGCGCAGGGAAGAGCTCTTGAGGCCAAAGCCGCCAAAGCCGCCCAGAAAGCTGCAGAAACAGCTGGTGCCGGGGATGAAAAAGCGGCTCCCAGGAGAAAAAAGAAGAAAAAGAGAAAAATGTAAGAAGCCTGCCGGTGCAGGTACCTGACGTATAAGAGATCACGCCTCCGCGGGACGCTGCTTTATGCAAACGGCGCCACGCGGAGGCTGGTTTTTTAAGAAGAAAGCGAGGGAGAGAATATGCTGCCTTCAGGTTATAGATGGGAATTTACGCAGGTAGATGAAAAGCAGGCGCAGGATCTGGCCAGGCAGACAGGATGCTCTGCCGCCCTGGCCCGCCTGCTGCTGGCCAGGGGTATTAAGGACGCGGGGAGTGCTGCCTCTTTCCTTCACCCGGACATTTCCCTGCTGCATGATCCTTTCCTTTTGAAGGAAATGGATAAGGCAGCCAGGAGAGTGCTGCAGGCCATGCAGCAAAAGGAGAGAATTACCATCTACGGCGACTACGATGTGGACGGCATCACCAGTTCAAGTATACTGCAGCTATATTTAAGCTCTAAAGGAACAGAGGTAAATGTCTACCTTCCTGACCGTCTGCGCGAGGGATACGGGCTGAACGAAGACGCGGTAAGAAGAATTGCCGAAGACGGGACAAAGCTGATCATCACGGTAGATACGGGGATTTCCGGGATTAAGGAAGCCCGCCTGGCGGCTGACCTGGGCGTGGATATGGTTATCACTGACCATCATGAGTGCCCGCAGGAGCTGCCGCAGGCCTGTGCCGTGGTGGATGCAAAAAGACCG
>ONFL01000087.1 GCA_900317095.1 uncultured Eubacteriales bacterium
ACACACCATCTGAGCAAATGAGTCAGAATAAAACTGCCACCTGTTACCTGGCCCTGCAGAAAGCGATGTCTATTCTGGTATCCTCCAGCAGTCAGGTCATCTACGGAATCGGTTTTAATCTGAATAATGGTAAAAATTCTCTTCAGGCTTATCAGAACAATTTGCTTCAGCTGAACACCGATCTGTCCCAATGGCGGGACAGTTTTCCCGACGATGGCTATTACTGGGTCGATGCTGAGCAGTATCGGGATCTGATTCCCGACAGCAATATCCGTGCCGCATTCTTTCACCTGCAGAAGAGTTATTCTGGAAGCGGGCTTGACCTTTGCCTCGTTGCCATATCAGAAAATTTTCTTGTCAGAAACCTGAACGCATCTGCCATCAATCAGTCTGCCAGTCTCAGTATTCTCACGGACAACAGCCTGATTTCCAGCCGGGAGAATGACGCCAGTCAGAAGACACTCGAGAAGGCCGATACAATCCGGAATTCATCAGATACTTCAGCGGCACAGACACAGTTCCTTGACCATTATTTTGTTGTCTCACGGCAGATTGCCAGATGCCCCTGGGTTCTTGTGTACAGCGTCCAGGAAAGCAAAGTCTCAAATCTGGCTTCTCTGAAAAAAGATATTGTTATACTGGCTGTCATCGTTATGCTTCTGGTACTCGGTCTTGTATATCTGATTTCCTATATACTTACCCGCTCTCTGTTCTCTCTGAAGAAGGCCGTACAGGATCCGGATTTCCTGTCACACGAAATCAAAATTGAATCGTATCAGGAAGTCACCGCGCTGAGCCGTGCACTGGAGAACATGCGTAAGGAAACGGTAAGTCTGATCGAGCAGGTAAAAGAAGAACAGAAAGAAAAAAGCAAGCTGACACTGAATCTACTTCAGGAACAAATCAAGCCGCATTTTCTGTATAATTCTATCTACAGCTGTATGCAGCTTTGCGACAGCGGACAATCCGAAAAGGCAAGTCAGCTTCTGAAATCTCTTGCTGACTTCTACCGAATCGGTTTAAGCCACGGAAAGAACATTGTCACGGTCCAGTCTGAACTGGAACACATCAGAAATTATCTGACGATCATGCACTTTCGCTATGACGGGCTGTTTGACTACACCATTGACTGTTCAGAAGATCTGCTTTCCTGCCGCATCCCGAAACTGACACTTCAGCCTGTCGTAGAGAATGCGATCTACCACGGAATCAAACTGCGGCACAGCAAAGGCAACATTTATATCGTCGGATACACGGAAGATGAACAGACAGGCTATATCGAAGTACACGATGACGGGCCGGGATTTTCTCCGGAGCAGCTGCAGACCGTGCAGGAAGCCCTGTCTTCTGTCGATTTTCATAACAACCGTACAGGATACGGTCTACTGAACATCAACGCGCGGCTGAAACTTCTTCTCGGTCCGGAAAGCGGAATCACGATTACTTCTGAGCCGGAGGATACATGTGTGCGGATCACTTTTCGCATGCGTCAGCAGGAAGAAACATAAGGATCCGATAAAACCGCAACAATTTAGTGAAGGAATTTTATGCGTACGTTCTCTGTAGTTTTTATTGACGATGAGGCGATTATCCGAAGCAGCTTCCAGACACTCCTGGATTGGGAAAAGACGTCATTCCGAATAGCCGGCATCTTTGATGACGGAAGCTGCGCATGGGAATATATCAAGTCACATCCTGTCGACATTGTGATCAGCGACATCAATATGCCGTTTCTGTCAGGTCTGGAACTTCTGAAGCGTGTCAATACGCTCCAGACACCTCCTCACGTTATCCTGCTGACAGGGTATGAATATTTTGAATACGCAAAAAAGGCAATTGAATACCGTGCATTCGATTTTCTGGTGAAGCCTATAACCTCTGACTCCCTGCTGCAGTCCATCTTAAAAGCATCTCTGGATATTTCTGAAAAAGAGCGGCAGAAGGAAGCCGTTGCCAGAGATCTTGATGCGCAGCGGAGAAATTATCTGGCTGATCTTTTCAGTGGAAAACTTTCAGCCACGGAAATCAGTTCTCGAGCGGAAGCTCTTTCTCTCCCGCTTGAGAACTGTCTGTATGCCTGTCTGGGACTTACCATGGATTCCATCAGCGATGCTGAACTTTCTTCTGCCCAGATCCGCAGTCTGCGCTCCGAAATTCAGGAAAAAATCCGACTGCTGCAGATGACCCGTGAAACCAGTTCATCGCTTTCATTCCGGATTTATCCGGAACGAATCACCGGAATGCGCATGCATTTTCTCCTGATTTTCCGTCAGGAAGATGTTCCAGACAGGGATTATTTCTTCACCAAGACCATTCGTTCTTTGTGTACAGATATTATCCGTGACTGCTGCGTAGACTCTGTCAGTATCAGCGTATCCTGTTCACCTCCGGTTGAATCCCTGGAAGATATACAGAAGGCCTGCGCGCTGGTTGATTCCACGCTTTCTGAGCGCCATATTCTGGGGATCGGGAAATATCTCCCGGCTTCAACCTATTATGCTGCCCACCCGAAAACCGACAAAATCACACTTCCGACTGACACAATCCTGCATCACATTCGCCAGGGAATGGCGGACACAGTCCGGGAGGATATCCGCTCCATTTACAATCGTATGCGGCATGAAGGCTCTTTTTCCCTGGAAAGTTCTCTCATGGTGACCACAGAGCTCGCTCTCACCATATTCCAGGCGCAAAAGTCGGCCGGCGACGGCACCACAAGTTATCTGTACTATCTCGATCACATTCAGCATCTTCATACGCTGGATGAAATGGAAGCTGATATTACAGCATTTGCCATAAAAACAGCCGAATCGCGGCATGATTCCAGCGACAGCAAAAAGGTGCTGGCACAGAACGCCATCGATTATATTGCACTGCACTATCCGGAGGAAAATCTGTCGATCTCCGACGTTGCCAGTCATCTCGGAATCAGTGTTCCATATCTCGGCGTGCTGCTGCGGCAGGAAACCGGGAAAAATTTCAGCACACATCTGACAGCTGCCCGCATGGAGAAAGCCAAGGAGCTGCTGCGCAGCAGCGACATTCCGGTATCCGGAATCGCTGAAAAAACCGGATACAGCAACCCGCAATACTCTTCCGTGTGCTTCAAGAAATATACCGGAACTTCTCCGGTAGAATTCCGAAGGCAGCCGCGCTGA
>ONFL01000112.1 GCA_900317095.1 uncultured Eubacteriales bacterium
CTGCAATATTAAAAGCCGTATAATCGTCAACGGTTTCCAGTTTTGCCTGACCCAGCCGCTCTATCTCTGCTGAAAAATAGGAGTCATAGCTTTCGTAGAGGAGCTTTCTGAGCAGCAGTTCCTTGGTGGGGTAGTAATTAAAGAGGGTTCCTATGGCCATATTGCAGCTTTTGGCCAGTTCCCGCATGGTAATATTGGCGAACTTTCTTTCCTGCAGAAGCTGCATGGCAGTATCCGAGATCAGTTTTTCCCTCTTGGTATATTCTTCTTTACTGAATGCTTTTCTCATGGTGATCCTCAGAGGCCTATGTATGAAGTGATGAAATAGTTTTCGAAAAAATCAACAAAAAATGCGCGAAATTTTCTGCAGTCTCAAACCTTGGTTTTCATTATAATACAAGATTGCCGGTATTGACAATGAACATCGCTCATTTTATAATTTTTTATATAAAATGAACAACGTTCATGGTATAGAAGAAGTCAAATATGGGGAAAAACAGGAGGATTGATAGTATGGCAAAAAGTGGATGGGCGAGATATGCGACGCATATGTCTATGGTAGGAGGACTGTTCCTGGGTCCGATCGGAGAGAACAGCAACTTCACCAAGATGTTCAGACTGCTGGTTCCGGAGGAGGAAGCCCTTCTGGGACTGCACGTTTCCAACAAGCCCACGTCGGCTGAGCAGGTGGCAAAGGACGCAAAGATGCCCCTGGAGAAGGTAAAGCCCATGCTGGCCCATATGGCGCAGAAAGGCCTGCTCTTTGAGAGACTGACAAAGAAGGGAAGATCCTTCTACAACGTACCGCCCTTTATCCCGGGCTTTTATGAATTCGTTATGACCGATCCGGATACCATTCATAATCCGGAAGTTGGAAAACTTTTCCGCGCCGCCCTTGACAACGAGCTGGGCCCCCTGCTCCGATTTGCTGATGTGCAGGGCGGAGGCCTGATGAAGGTCACCCCGGTCATGAAAGAGATCAAGGCCCAGCAGAAGGTTTATTCCTTTGAGGATGTCCTGACATTTGTCAATACAGCTTCCCGGTATTCCATAGCCGACTGCGCCTGCCGTACAGCGGCCAAGCTGGTCGGAAAGGGCTGCGAGCATCCCATCAAGGATACCTGTATGCAGTTTGATGAGACCGCTGATTATTACGTAAGGACCGGCCGGGGCCATTATCTGACCCGTGAGGAAGCCATAGAAGCCCTGGAGAGGACAGAGAAGGCAGGTCTTGTCCACTGTGCCTTCCAGGTAGAAGGAAAGGACCGCACGACATTTATCTGCAACTGCTGCGGATGCTCCTGCGCGGGACTTCGTCAGATAAACCGTCTGGATGCCAATCCCATGTCTCATTCCAATTTCCGTGCCCAGATAGACGAGGACAAGTGCGTAGCCTGCGGCGAATGCGTACAGATCTGTCCTGTCAACGCGGTAACGCTGGGCACCAATTTCGCAGGTACGGATAAACAGCAGCATCCGGATTACAAGATGGCCAAAAACCATATCATGGGTAAGGCGGACGTGCATGACAACTTCATAAATGAAAGGAAGATGGTCTCCAAGTACGGAACAGCTCCCTGCAAGGTTTCCTGCCCGGCGCATATTTCTGTGCAGGGTTATATAGAGAAAGCTTCTGAGGGCAAATATCTGGAAGCCCTGGAGATCATAAAGAAGGATAATCCCCTTCCCGCTATCTGCGGCAGAGTCTGTCCGCACCCCTGCGAGGCTCATTGTACCAGAAACACGCTGGATCAGTCCCTGGCCATCGATGCCATTAAGATGTTCATTGCTGACAAGGAACGCGACAGCAGCAGCCGTTTCGTGCCGGCCATAAAGGAACAGCATGATGAGAAGGCCGCCATCATTGGGGCAGGACCTGCCGGACTGACCTGCGCTTATTACCTGGCGGAAGCCGGCTTTAAGGTCACTGTTTTTGAAAAAGCAGAAAAGCCGGGCGGAATGCTGGAATATGGAATCCCGGAATTCCGGCTGGAGAAGGATGTCATTGCCTCCGAGATCGAAGTTATCAGGGATCTGGGCGTTGAATTTAAGTGCGGTGTTGAAGTAGGCAAGGATGTTACGATCCCGCAGCTGAGAGCCCAGGGATTTAAGGCTTTCTACCTGGCGATCGGCGCGCAGGCCGGTGCCGGACTGGGTATAGAGAATGAAGACTTGCCTAATGTTACCAACGGCGTTGCCTATCTGGGAAAAGTCAACCGCGGGGAAGAGACAAATACAAAAGGACAGGTCATTGTTGTAGGCGGCGGAAATGTGGCCATCGATGTTGCCAGAGCTGCCATACGTGAGGGAGCTCAGTCGGTCTCCATGTACTGCCTGGAATCTGCTGAAGAGATGCCGGCTGCCGCTGATGAACAGATAGAAGCAAAAGATGAGGGAATCACCATCCATAACGGCTGGGGTCCCATGGTCATAAAGAGCGAGAACGGACTGGCTTCAGGCATCACATTCAAGAAGTGTACTTCTGTCCGCAATGCGCAGGGTCAGTTTGATCCCCAGTATGATGAAAGCGAGACCTGCGATGCCCAGGCACAGACCATTATCCTGGCGATCGGCCAGAGGATAGAGTGGGGCAGCCTGCTGGAAGGAACCGCTGTAAAAGTCGGACGCGGCGGCAAAGTAGAAGTGAAGCCTCTTTCCTATCAGACCGGCGAAGAAGATATTTTTGCAGGCGGAGACGCCGTCACCGGACCTAAATTTGCCATTGACGCCATCGCCCAGGGCAAACAGGGAGCCATTTCCATTTCCAGACTGCTTCGCGGCAGACATCTGACGGACGGCAGAAACATGGAATATCAGGAGCTGGATGCCGCTAAGGTTGCCCTGAATATCAAGGATATCAACATGACGCCCAGACAGCATGCTCCTGAAATTGACCACAAGAAAGCGATCCAGACATTCAACGATCTGCGGGTCGGACTGACGGAGGACCAGATCATAAAGGAAGCCGGCAGATGCCTGCAGTGCGGCAGGTCCATTGTTGACATGGATAAGTGCATCGGATGCGGTGTCTGCACCCATCGCTGCGAATTTGACGCCATTCATCTGGTACGTGTGGATGATACCCAGTTTGCCCTCAATATGCCCCGCTGGTACGGACGTCTGGCAGGCAATATCGTCAGGAGAGGCGTAAATATTGCCGCCGAAAAGCTCTCCGGGACCGGAAAGAAGGACAATGCCCATGCATGAGCTGAGTATAGTTGAAAAAATAGTGCAGACGACAGAGCAGTTTGCCGAGGAGAAGGATATTGCCAATGTCAGAAAGGTCATGCTGCGGATCGGGAAGATGACCGGAGTCCTTCCCAAATATGTCCGCAGCTACTATAAGGACCTGATCGTGGGCACCCGTCTGGAAGGCTCTGAGCTGGACATAGAGGTAATCCCCGGGCAGTGCTTCTGCCGTAACTGCGGCTGTACTTTTGACGCGGGTGAAGAGACTGATAGATGCCCTGAATGCGGGGATTCTGATTATGAGGTCATCCAGGGCAATGAACTGATGATAAAGGAAATCGCTTACGAGGATTAAGAAAGCAGACAGGAGAAAATGGACGATCTGAAAGTAAAAATCATTGATCTCAAGGAATCTGTCCTGGAGGATAATGATCAGGATGCGGATAAGCTCAGAGAAGAGAACCGCGGGAAAAAGATATTCTACGTCAATATCATGTCTTCACCCGGGTCCGGGAAGACAACCACCCTCCTGGCGACCATACCCAGAATCCGGCAGGAGTTCAGGGTCGGTGTAATGGAAGCGGATATTGACAGTGATGTGGACGCGGTCACGATCACAAAAGAGACAGGCGTCCCGGCTGTCCAGCTCCATACGGGAGGCATGTGCCACCTCGATGCCCAGATGAGCCGGCAGGGCCTGCAAGAGATCGGGGCGGACGACCTCGACCTTGTCTTCCTGGAGAATGTCGGCAATCTGGTCTGCCCGGCTGAATTTGACACCGGCGCCCAGCTGGACGTTGTCATTCTCTCTGTGCCGGAGGGTGATGACAAGCCTCTTAAGTATCCGCTCATGTTCGAGCATGCGGATGTTGTCCTGGTCAATAAGATCGATGCCCTTCCGGCATTTGATTTCGACTTGGACAGGTTCAGGGAAAATGTCAGAAAACGCAATTCTGATGCGGCCGTTTTTCCTATTTCCGCAAAGACCGGAGAAGGTGTCGGCGCATGGTGCGATTTCCTGGCTGATAAGATCCGCAATGCCTGAAAGGGGTCTGTATGAGTGAATTAAGAGTAATAGATGTAAATGTAGGTATATTTGACGCCAACAACAGGATAGCGGAAGAAACAAGAAGGGAAAACCGCAGCAGCGGAACATTTCTTGTCAATCTGATGGCCAGCCCCGGAGCGGGCAAGTCTACGACTTTGCTCAGGACTATATCCATGCTCAAAGACAAATACAGGATCGGAGTCATGGAAGCCGATATAGATTCTGTTGTAGACGCGGAAAAAATGGCCCGGGCAGGTGTCGGGACCATCCAGGTCCATACAGGCGGAGAGTGCGCCATGGATGCCTCCATGACCAGCGAAGCCATAAAAGAGTTTGGCGGCCGGGATTACGATCTTCTCTTCCTGGAGAATGTCGGGAACCTGGTCTGCCCGGCCGAGCAGGATGTGGGCGCTTCTCTGAATGTGGAGATACTGTCCATCCCGGAGGGCGATGATAAGCCCCTCAAATATCCTCTGATGTTTGAGGTCTGCCAGTGCGTCCTGATCAACAAGATAGACGCCCGGGAATTCTTCAGCTTCGACGATGAGAAGGTAAAGGAGCGCATTCTTGCCAGAAATCCTCAGGCAAAGATCTTCTTTGTCTCCGCAAAGACCGGAGAGGGATTTGCGGACTGGGTCGCTTATCTGGAAGAAGAGATGGCAAAGGATAAAGCGGCCGTCTGAACTTTGCGGGCTTTATCATCTGCATAGGCAAAAAAAGAGGAGAGAGAAACGCTCATGTTTCTCTCTCCTGCTTTTTTATGCCTGGGCAGCGGACTGCTGCATGGCCATGCCTGGGTCCTGGCTGAGAACCTTCCGGCTGACGCGAAGCAGAAGCAGCAATGCCACGATGGCCGCGGCAAGTTCACCTGCCGGGAAGGCCCACCAGATCAGCATTTCCGGCGAGGCAGTATGCGTCAGCAGCAGGGCCAGCGGGAGCGGGACGGCCAGCAGGCGCAGGATGGACACGATCAGAGAAGAATTGCCGGCCTCCAGAGCCTGGAATATTCCCTGCGCAGCAATGTTGAAGCCCGCAAAGAGAAAACCGGTGGATATGATCCGCATGGCCCGGATGCAGAGAACCTCTGTCTCCGCTGTCAGTCCGAAAACGGCAGCCAGTGGATGGGCGAAAAG
>ONFL01000052.1 GCA_900317095.1 uncultured Eubacteriales bacterium
AACCGTCTCTTCTCTCTGGCATCTGTAGGCACGATCGCGGCGTCACTGTTTATTTTCGGCGTTTTTTTCTGTATAGTTGCCAATTTCCAGCAGGTATTTGCCGAGATGGAGACATCTGTGGGTGTCACGGTCTTCTTTAATGAGGGCGTGGAAGAAAGTCAGATTCTGGAGATCCAGAAGCAGATCGAGACCTGGGAGGAAGTTTCTTCCGTTCACTACACCTCACCCGATGAAGCCTGGAAGGAATACAAGGAGAAGGCTTTCCCGGACGGCGAGAGCAGCGAGGTACTGACGAATCTGGATGAGGACAATCCTCTGGCCAATTCAGCAAGTCTGGAGGTTTATCTGAAGGACGCTTCAAAACAGAGCCAGCTGGTCACGAATATTGAAGGGATAGAAGGCGTGCGCAGCGTAAACGCTTCCCAGAGTGTTGCCGACAGCGTTTCCAGCATCGGAAAGCTTCTGGGCTATGTTTCCGGCGGTGTCATTATTATCCTTCTGGCGGTAGCAATCTTCCTGATCAGCAACACGGTCCGCATCGGTATTACCGTTCGCAGCGAGGAGATCGCTATTATGAAATATCTGGGCGCGACGAACGGCTTCGTCCGGGCTCCCTTCCTGGTGGAGGGCATGCTGATCGGCTTCATCGGTTCTGTCATTCCGCTGGCGGTCCTCAAGGTCCTCTACGGCAAGGTTGTTGAATTTGTAAGCAGTGAGTTCGGTATTCTGACCCGGCTGATGACATTCGTTCCGGCAATGGATATATTCAAGTATCTGATCCCCATAGCACTGGTCATGGGTCTGGGCATTGGTTTTATCGGCAGCTGGCTGACTCTGATCCGCCACGTGCGTGTTTAATAGTGCGCGGGGAGAATGTGCAGGATGAAAAGAGAGAGGAAAAACAGAAGCGGTTTTTACAAGGGGCTGGCCCTGGGGGCGGCTCTGAGCCTGGGAGGAGCGGTCCTGGCAGGCTGCGTGACAAACTATGTGCCCCGTCATGCGGCCGGGGAAGCTGCAGCAGAGTCGGAGAGCGGCACGCTGGAAGATATCAATCTGGACGATCGTTACGGTGAAGTGAAAGACAAGCTGGACGATATCCAGAGCATGATAGACAGATACTATATCGGCGATGAGAATGTCACGGAAGACGATATGGTGGAAGGCATCTACAAAGGATATGTGGATGCCCTGGGTGAACCTTATACAACTTACTATTCCAAGAAGGAGTATGATGCTCTCAAGCAGTCCGCTTCCGGCAAGTATTCCGGTATAGGGGTTGTGGTCAGTCAGGATGTAAAGACCGGCCAGATCACGGTGATCCGTCCTTTCGAAGGTTCACCGGGAGAAGAAGCCGGCATAAAGAAAGATGATATCCTTTACAAGGTCGACGGCAAAACTGTGACCGGGGAGGATATCAATGAAGTTGTCAGCTGGATAAAGGGAGAAGAGGGCAGCTCAGTAGAGATAGAAGTCTACCGCCCTTCCGAGAAGTCTTACAAGAGCTTTGATGTAAAGCGCAAGACTATAGAGATCCCCATGGTCACATATAAGATGCTGGACAACAAGATCGGTTATATAGAGATAGCCGAGTTTGAAGATACAACCTATGATCAGTTCAGCAAAGCTATAGATGATCTGACATCTCAGGGCATGGAGGGAATGGTTCTTGATCTGCGCGACAACCCCGGCGGGCAGCTTGACGCAGGACAGAAGGTTCTTGACCGGATCCTTCCCAAGGATAAACTCCTGGTCTACACAGTTGACAAGCAGGGCAAGAAGGATGAGCTTTATTCAGAAGATGATGATAAGATAGATGTCCCGATGGCTGTGCTTATAAATAATAACAGTGCCAGCTGCTCCGAGATCGTCAGCGGCTGTCTGCAGGATTACGGCAGAGCGGTCCTGGTGGGAACCACTTCTTTCGGAAAGGGGATCGTGCAGTATGTTATTCCCATGGGAGACGGTTCTGCCATGAAGATGACCAGCGCCAAGTACTACACGCCGAATGGAAGGAATATCCACGGCACCGGCATAGATCCGGATGTAGAGGCAGAGCTCCCTGAAGAGGCAGCAGCGCAGTCTGATGATGGAGAGCAGGCACAGGACACCCAGCTGGAAAAAGCCGAGGAGGCCGTGCTGCAGCAGATGAAGGATAAGTAAGGCATTCCGCTGTATATTTTACAGCCGAAAGCCTGTATGGATCACAGAAAGTACAGATGCTCAATCGAACATCTGTACTTTTTTATTCTTATCTGATATAATAGCGCCGACTATATCGGAGGCATTTATATGGGACAGTTCCATTTACATTCTGAGTATCAGCCCACGGGCGACCAGCCCCAGGCTATTGAAAAGCTGGTGAAGGGATTTCAGGAGGGCAATCAGTTCGAGACCCTGCTGGGCGCAACCGGATCCGGCAAGACATTTACCATGGCCAACGTGATCACGGCCCTGAATAAACCGACCCTGATCCTGGCCCATAACAAGACGCTGGCGGCCCAGCTCTACAGCGAGATGAAGGAATATTTCCCGGAGAATGCCGTGGAATACTTTGTCTCCTATTATGATTATTACCAGCCGGAAGCCTACATCCCGCAGACAGACAAATATATAGAAAAGGATTCGGCTATTAATGACAATATAGATAAGCTCCGGCACTCGGCGACCGCGGCTCTGTCCGAGCGCAGCGATATCATTATCGTGTCCTCTGTGTCCTGCATCTACGGCCTGGGCAGCCCTATAGACTACCGGAAGATGGTGCTTTCCCTGCGGCCGGGCATGATCTATGACCGGGATGATGCCGTCCGGCGCCTGATAGACATGCAGTATGACCGCAATGATATGGATTTCAGGCGGGGCACATTCCGGGTACATGGTGATGTTCTGGAGGTTTACCCTGCCTATGCCGGCGACCTGGCCGTCCGTGTTGAGTTTTTCGGCGATGAGGTGGACAGGATCTGCGAGATAGAAGCGGTGACCGGTAAGGTCAGATCCGAGCTGGAGCACATAGCCGTTTTCCCCGCTTCCCACTATGTAGTTGCCCCGGAGAAGATGGAGAAAGCGCTGGAAGGCATAGAGCAGGAGATGGAAGAGCGGGTCGACTATTTCAAAAGGAACGACAAGCTCATAGAAGCCCAGAGGATCCGGGAGAGAACAGAATTTGACATGGAGATGATGCGGGAGACCGGTTTCTGTAACGGTATAGAGAATTACTCCAGACATCTGACCGGCCTGGCGCCCGGAGAACCTCCCTATACCCTGCTGGACTATTTCCCGGACGATTTCCTGATCATCGTAGATGAGGCCCATATGACCATACCCCAGGTGAGGGCCATGTACCATGGCGACCAGTCCCGCAAGCAGACGCTGGTAGATTATGGCTTCCGGCTTCCATCCGCAAAGGATAACCGGCCGCTGAATTTTGAGGAATTCGAGTCACATATCAGCCAGATGCTCTTTGTTTCGGCTACGCCCGGCCCCTACGAGGCGGAACATGAACTGCTGCGGGCTGAGCAGGTGATCCGGCCGACCGGCCTTCTGGATCCGGAGGTGACCGTTCATCCCATAGAGGGACAGATAGACCACCTGATAGGCGAAATCCGCAAAGAGACGGCGGGGGGCCATAAGGTGCTGGTGACGACCCTCACAAAAAGAATGGCAGAGGACCTTACTTCTTATATGAAAGAGACGGGCATCAGAGTCCGTTATCTGCATTCGGACATTGATACCCTGGAAAGGACCAAGATCGTCCGTGACCTGCGGATGAACGTATTTGACGTGCTGGTCGGCATCAATCTGCTCCGCGAGGGGCTGGATATCCCGGAGATCACCCTGGTGGCGATACTGGACGCAGATAAGGAAGGATTCCTGCGCTCGGAGACGTCCCTGATCCAGACCATCGGACGCGCAGCCCGCAACAGCGAGGGCCACGTCATCATGTACGCGGATGTGATGACAGATTCCATGCAGAAGGCTATCTCCGAGACAAACCGGCGCCGGCAGATCCAGCAGGCCTATAACGAAGCGCACGGCATTACACCGCAGACCATTCACAAGGCGGTACGCAGTCTGATCAGCATATCCAGGGCTGTAGAGGACGACAAGCAGGAATTTGCCAAGGACGCGGAATCCATGAGTTATCAGGAACTGGCTGCCCTGATCGGCCAGCTGACAAAGAAGATGAATGCCGCTGCCGTGGAGCTGGACTTTGAAAGGGCAGCGCAGCTGCGTGACCGGATCTATGAACTGAAACAGAGGCAGAGAGATATCAGAGACGGCAAAGCCTGAGAAAAGGCGGCAGGTCCTCTGCCGCAGAAATGGACGAAAAGAAAAACATGAACGAAAGAGTGCTGAAAGCATTTAGCAGAAAAGAATATATAGAGGTCAGGGGAGCCAGCGAGAATAATCTCAAGAACCTGAATGTGAAGATCCCCAGAAACTGTATGGTCGTATTCACCGGCCTGTCCGGCTCAGGTAAATCTTCACTGGCTTTTGATACCATATACGCGGAAGGACAGCGCAGGTACATGGAGTCCCTTTCTTCTTACGCGCGCCAGTTCCTGGGGCAGATGGAGAAACCGAAGGTCGAAAGCATCACCGGCCTTTCCCCGGCTATCTCTATAGATCAGAAATCGACAAACCACAATCCCCGTTCGACTGTGGGAACTGTGACCGAGATCTATGACTATTTCCGGCTTCTGTACGCGAGGGTCGGGATCCCTCACTGCCCTAACTGCGGGCGTGTGGTAACCAGGCAGACTGTGGATCAGATGGCAGACGCGGTGACGGCTCTGCCGGAAAGAACCCGGATCCAGCTGCTGGCGCCGGTGGTGCGGGGCCGCAAGGGCGAGCATGTCAAGATTTTCGAGCAGGCCCGCAAAAGGGGTTATGTCCGCGTACTGGTGGATGGACATACATATGACCTTTCCGAGGACATAAAGCTGGAGAAGAACAAGAAGCATGACATTGCTGTCGTGGTTGACCGTCTGGTGGTGCGGGAAGGCATACAAAAGCGGCTTACCGATTCTCTGGAAACGACACTGAAGCTTTCGGGCGGACTGGCAGTCGTGGATATTCCCGGAGAGGAGAGGCAGATGACATTCAGCCAGAGCTTTTCCTGCCCGGACTGCGGCATCAGTTTTGAAGAGATAGAGCCGCGGAGCTTTTCTTTCAATAATCCTTTCGGCGCCTGCCCTGTCTGCCACGGCCTGGGATTTAAGATGGAATTCAGCCCGGACCTGATGAGCCCGGATCCGGCGCTGAGTATAAACCAGGGCGCCATCGCGGTCAACGGCTGGCAGTCCGCCTCGGAGCCAGGCAGTTTTACGCATCAGATGCTGGAGGCGCTGGCCCTGGAATATGACTTCAGCCTGGATACCCCCTTTAAGGATTATCCGAAAAATATCAAGGATCTGCTTATATATGGAAAAGACAGCCGCAGCGTAAAAGTCCATTATAAGGGGCAGCGCGGCGTCGGCGTCTATGATGTTGTTTTTGAAGGCCTGATCCGCAATGTGGAGAGACGTTACCGGGAGACCGGATCCGAGCTGACCCGGCAGGAATACGAGAATTTCATGTCTATCACTCCCTGTAACGAATGCGGCGGGCGCCGGCTGAAGAAAGAATCTCTGGCGGTAACCGTCGGGGGAAAGAACATCAGCGAGGTCTGTGATTATTCTATCAGTGTGCTCAGGGACTTTATGCAGAACCTGCAGCTTAATGCCCAGCAGCATCTGATCGGCGATCAGATCCTTAAAGAGATAAATTCCCGGCTGGGTTTTCTGGTAGATGTGGGACTGGAATACCTGACTCTCTCCCGGTCCGCGGGATCTCTGTCCGGCGGAGAATCGCAGCGGATCCGACTGGCGACCCAGATCGGATCCGGCCTGGTAGGCGTCGTCTATATACTGGATGAGCCCAGCATTGGTCTGCATCAGCGGGACAATGACAAGCTGCTGGCTGCTATCATGCACCTGCGCGACCTGGGCAATACGCTGATCGTGGTAGAGCACGATGAGGATACCATGAGGCAGGCTGACTGGATCGTCGACATCGGCCCCGGGGCCGGCGAACACGGCGGCCGGCTGGTGGCTGAGGGAACGGCGGAAGATATCATGAAAGTGCCCGAATCTATCACCGGCGCTTACCTGAGCGGGCGCATGAAGATCCCGGTTCCGGCACAGAGAAAGAAACCTGCCGGATTTCTTCACATAATAGGAGCGGCCCAGAATAACCTCAAACACATAGATGTAGATATTCCTCTGGGCGTACTGACGGTCGTCACCGGTGTTTCCGGTTCCGGCAAGAGTTCACTGGTGAACGAGGTCCTTTACAGGAGGCTGGCACGGGAACTGAACCATGCCCGTGTGATCCGCCCGGGAAAGCATGATGACATTACGGGAATGGAACAGCTGGACAAGGTCATAAACATTGATCAGTCCCCCATCGGCAGAACGCCCCGGTCCAATCCGGCGACCTATACCGGTGTATTTGACATGATCCGCACGCTCTTCGCCGCCACAAAGGACGCCAAGGAGCGCGGATACCGCAAGGGACGTTTCAGC
>ONFL01000010.1 GCA_900317095.1 uncultured Eubacteriales bacterium
AGTATTGCCAATGGGACAGGTGATCCCAAGGCCGGTGACAACGACTCTTCTTGCCATTCCTATACACTCACTTTCTGTTTTATTATGCGGTCTCTCTAAATAAACATACCGCCGTCCACGCAGAGGGTCTGACCCGTTATATAACGGCTCTGCGGGGATGCCAGAAAAACAACGGCATTTGCCACATCCTGCGGATCTCCCATATATCCCAGCGGAATGTTCTTCTCCATCTGCTCTTTTACGCTTTCCGGCAGATCCGCGGTCATATTTGTGCTGATCATACCCGGCGCTATGGCGTTGACTGTAATGCCCCGGCTGGCAGTTTCCCTGGCAAGAGATTTTGTCATCCCGATGATCCCTGCTTTGGAGGCGGCATAGTTTACCTGCCCCCGGTTGCCGTGAAGGCCCACAACACTGGATATGGAAATGATCCTGCCGTCATGCTGGCGGAGCATCATGGCAGATGCTTCCCGCATGCAGTAGAATGTGCCGTAGAGATTTGTCTGCACCACACTGTCAAAGTCTTCGCTGCGCATCCGCATCAGCAGGCCGTCTTTTGTTATGCCTGCATTGCAGACCAGGATATCCAGTTTCCCAAAAGTTTTCTTTATCCGTGAAAACATGCTTTTCACTGCCTCGGGGTCTTTTAAGTCCGCCTGGACCATCATGGTTCTCACGCCCTGACCCCTGCACAGCTCCTGTGCAGCGCGGGCGGCTTCTTCACTTTTTCCATAGTGAATGACCAGGTCAGCGCCTTGTGCTGCCAGTGCCTGTGCACAGGCGCATCCGATCCCGCCTCCGGCTCCTGTTACCAGGGCTGTTTTTCCTTCCAGTCTCATTTGTCTATGCCTCCTGCATCAGCTTTTCAATATCCTGCGGACTATCAGCACTAATAGTCTGTATTTTGGGGGCGGTCCGCTTTACAAAACCACTTAAAGTCCTGCCGGGGCCTATCTCTATGATCTTCTCCACTCCCTGATTCTCCAGGAAAGTGATGGTCTGGGCCATACGGGTCGGCGACTGCACCTGCCGGACCAGCAGATTGCTTATCGCCTCGGCAGAGCTGTCGTCAGAAACTGTACCCAGCGTATTGAAGACGACCGGGACCTTCATCTCATGCAGGAGATGGGGCTTTTCAACAAAAAGCTTCTCCAGAGCGTCTCCCGCGCTTTTCATAAGCGGTGTGTGAAATGGACCTGATACCTTCAGCGGCATACAGCGCCTGGCTCCGGCTTCCTTTAAGGCGGTCACTGCCAGGTCAACGGAACAGCTGTCCCCGGAGATCACTGTCTGCCGGGCAGAGTTATAGTTGGCCGGAACCAGCAGACCTCCGGTCTGCTCCCGGATCTGCCGGCAGACCCGGTCAACCAGGTCACCGGAAATACCGATAACCGCGCACATCTTCGCACTGGTCCCTTTAGAAGCCCTGGCCATGGCAGCCCCCCGGAAGGCTGTCACCCGCACAAGCCCTTCCAGGTCAAAAACACCGGCTCCATAAAGAGCGCTGTATTCACCAAGGCTGAGGCCTGCCGTATAATCCGGCACCAGATGAGCCTGCCGAAGCAGGGCTGTGATGCCGGCCGCGTAAGAGGCCAGGACCGGCTGCGTATACTCTGTCCTGCCAATACATCCGCCGGGGTCTTCAAACATGATCTTTTTCAGGTCAAAGTCAAGATACGCCTCCGCCTGGTCTATGGTCTGCCTGAAAAGGGGATACTGCTGATAAAGTTCTTTCCCCATGCCGGCCTTCTGACTTCCCTGGCCAGCGTAAAGCCATGCTGTCTTCATACCGGCCTCCAGTCTGCAAGGCTCCTCATGACCTGCTCTGCCTGCTGCGTCATTTCCCGGAATATTTCTTCTGCCGGCCGGATCTGACTGAGCTGGCCGCAGTCCTGTCCCGCCATCAGCGAGCCGCTCTGTGTATCTCCGTCGAAAACCGCTCTTCTGAGGGAACCGAGCGTATATTTTTCCAGCTCCATACGGTCCGCTCCCGCCTGCTCCCGGCGGATATATTGCCGCGCCATACGGTTTTTTATAACACGGACCGGCGCACCTGCGCTGCGCCCTGTTACAACGGTGCTGTTATCCTTTGCGGCAAGAATGGCTTTTTTATAATTTTCATGGACCGGGCATTCCTGACTTACCAGAAGGCAGGTTCCGATCTGGGCTCCGCAGGCTCCCAGGGCAAATGCCGCTGCCAGCTGGCGGCCGTCTGCTATACCGCCGGCTGCTATGACCGGCACATCTACGGCATCCGCCATCTGGGGCACCAGGGTCATGGTCGTCATTTCCCCGACGTGGCCGCCGCTCTCGCAGCCTTCAGCGATGATGGCATCCGCGCCTTCCCGGATCATTCTTTTTGCCAGCAGGACGCTGGCAGACACCGGCATCACCAGGATTCCTGCGTCCTTCCATTTTCCTATATATTTTCCGGGACTTCCGGCGCCGGTGGTGACGACCGGGATCCGCTCCCGCGCAACAAGATCTGCCATATTCTCCGTGTCGGGATTCATCAGCATCAGATTCACGCCGAATGGACGGTCTGTTGCCCTGCGCGCTGCCGCGATCTCTTCCTCCAGCCGGGCCGCATCCATGCCCCCGCTGCCGATCACGCCCAGGGCTCCTGCATTGGAGCAGGCTGCCGCGAAGGCTCCCGTTGATATATTGGCCATACCTCCCTGGATCAGCGGCCAGGTGGTTCCAAGAATTTCATTTAGTAATTTCATACTTTCCTCCAGCTTCAGAATGTGAGATAGGCACCTGCCCAGGTAAGGCCGGCGCCGAACCCGATACAGAAAATCCGCCTGCCGCTTTGCAGCATACCTTTTTCCATCATTTCGCAAAGGGCCAGCGGAATACTGGCACCGGATGTGTTGCCGTACTCCTGCAGATTCATGAAGAATTTCTCCTTGGGCAGCCCTCTTCTTTTTCTTACGTGCTCTATGATCCTGGCATTTGCCTGATGGCAGACAATGTAATCTATGTCCCCGGCGCCGACCCCGCTTTTCTCTTCCAGCAGGCGGATTTCCTCCTCCAGGGCGGTGACGGCAAATCTGAAAACGCCGGGACCGTCCATTTTCAGCCAGGAGGCAGCCGGATCGGTGCGGGCAGCCGGATAATGCGCATTCATATCGTTCGGCCCTATGGTCTGGGCAAAGAGCTTGCCTGCATCCCCGCGGGCGGCCGTATGGCTGAAAAAGACTGCCTCATCATCCAGCCTTACCAGAGCTGCCGCAGCCCCATCCCCAAAGAGAACGCAGGTTGACCGGTCTTTGAAATTCAGCATCCTCGACAGCTGTTCCGTCCCGATCAGCAGTGCGTAGGGATGTGCCTGGTCACAGGCGGACCCATTCTCCATAAGTGCCTGGGCTATCTGCAGGCTGTATATGAAGCCGCTGCAGGCCGCGTTGATATCGAAGGCAGCGGCACCATGACAGATCCCCAGCTTCTCCTCAACCAGACAGGCCATGGAGGGCACAAAGCAGTCCGGATTCACACAGGCGGTGATCACCAGGCCCACCTGAGCGGGGATGACTGCCGAAGAACGCAGGGCGTTTTCCGCGGCGGCCGCCGCCAGGCTCAGGGCGGATTCTCCTTTTCCGCAGAAATGCCGGGCCTTTATTCCGGTCCGCGACCGGATCCAGGCGTCACTGGTTTCAACCGTCTTTTCCAGATCCTGGTTTCTTACCCGAATAGAAGGCACCGCTTTTCCCATTCCGATGATTTTAATAAAAGACAAAATAATAATCCTCTTCCTTAAGTCCTCCGCAAAGGACTGCTTTCCCTATTATTCTTGATGGTCTTCCGGTGCCCGGCAGCCTTCAAAATGGCGCCAGCGCTGCCAGCGGCGGGCCAGAAGCTCCTCCGGCTGCAGCCGGAGCAGGTCCTGAAGTTTCTGCAGGATCATTGTCTTAAGCAGACCAGATCCGCGCTTAAAATCTGCCTGTATCCCGCCTTCCGGTTCCGGGATCAGGCGGTCGGCGATTCCCATCTGTACCAGTTCCCGCGCCGTCATATGCATCACTTCGCTGGCCTTTGCCGCCTTGGAAGAATCCTTCCACAAAATACTGGCAAAGCCTTCCGGAGAGAGAACGCAGTACACCGCGTTCTCCAACATCCAGATCTCATCCGCGGCGCTGATGGCCAGGGCGCCGCCGGAATTACCCTCGCCGGTCACTATGGTCAGTACAGGTGTCTTCAGGGTGCTCATCTGTGCCAGGCTTTCGGCAATAGCCGTACTCTGCCCATTTTCCTCAGCATCTTTCCCGGGATAGGCCCCCGGCGTATCCACAAATGTTATAACCGGCCGGTGAAATTTTTCCGCCTCCCGCATAAGGCGCAGGGCTTTACGGAAACCCTGCGGACCGGGCATGCCGAAACGGCTGCGGACATTTTCCTCCAGCGTTCTGCCCTTATGATGACCGATCACCGTTACCGGTATATCACCGATCCTTCCGATTCCGCCCAGAATGGCAGGATCTTCCGCGCCCAGCCTGTCTCCGGATAATTCCGTGAATTCATCAAACATAGCGTCTATGTAGTCACCGATCCGGGGTCTTTCCACATCTCTGGCCGCCATAACTCTGTCATAGGCAGAAACAGCATCTGCTGCTTTCTCCTCCGGCACCTGCCTGCCGGCCTCTTCCGGAAGAGGCTGCGGCTTACGGGGCTGGTGCAGGGACAGGATGCGGACCAGCGTATCCCGCATCCGCATCATCGGCACGACCTGATCAACGAAGCCATGCTCCATCTGAAATTCCGCTCTCTGAAATCCCTCCGGCAGTTTTTCTCCTATGGTCTGCTCTATAACCCTTGGCCCGGCAAAGCCGATCAGGGCACCGGGCTCGGCAAGAATAATATCCCCAAGATTTGCATAGCTGGCACTGACGCCGCCGGTCGTCGGATTGCAGAGGACAGAAATATAAAGACCTCCGCTCTCCTGAAATCGCCGGCAGGCCATAGATGTCTTGGCCATCTGCATCAGAGAAAACATGCCCTCCTGCATACGGGCGCCGCCGCTGGCGGAAAAAAGGATCAGCGGCAGCTTCTTTTCCTGGGCAGTCTCAAATATCCTGGTTAGTTTCTCTCCCTCGGCGCTGCCCATGCTGCCCATCATAAAATTCCGGGACAGTTCGCCCACGGCAGCCGGAAAACCGCCTATGGTCCCTGTCCCCACACAACAGCCGGACCAGGCTCCTGATTTTCTGCGCTCTGCGGCAAGTTTTTCCTGATAGCCCGGAAAATGCAGAGGATCCCGGGTCTTAAGATCCGCAAAAAGCTCACAGAAACTACCTGCGTCAAGCACCATGCGCAGATGACTGTTCACATAAACCGTCTCCGAGCTGAGTTTCCTCATGCGCCGGTAGGATAAAAGGCGCTCCCTTTTCTCTGTAAATTCATTCATGATTTCTGCCTGTGCTTCAGACTTTCCTCACCCCAGCGCACGATCGCTTTTGCCTGCCTGCCCAGGAAACCTGTATCAAACCTGCCGGACAGGTAATCCCCGTTGTGCATGAGCAGATAGAGGAAAGAAATATTTGTCTTTACGCCTTCGATCGTGAGTTCTCCCAGTGCTGCCCGCATCTTGCGGACCGCCTCCAGCCTTCCCGGAGCGTGGACAATGATCTTGGCGATCATGGAATCATAATATGGGCTGATCTGCGCTCCCGGATAAATGGCGCTTTCCACCCGCACGCCGTTTCCTCCCGGAAAATGGACGAAAGATATCTCCCCGGGAGCCGGCATGAAATTCCTGGCAGGATCTTCGGCATTGATCCGGCATTCTATGGCGTGGCCGCAAATGCGGACTTCGCTCTGCTTCAGGCTCAGAGGCAGACCCGCGGCAATACGGATCTGCTCTCTTACCAGATCCACACCAGTTACCATCTCTGTTACCGGGTGCTCTACCTGGATGCGGGTATTCATTTCAATAAAATAGAATTTCCCTTTCTGATCCAGGACAAATTCCACCGTCCCGGCACTGATATAATGGGCGGCTCTGGCAGCCTTGAGGGCGGCTCTGCGGATTGCCGTCCGCTGAAAATTTGAAAGCAGGCTGGCCGGCGCCTCCTCCATAAGCTTCTGATTGCGCCGCTGCATGGAGCAGTCTCTCTCCCCCAGCTGGATGATATTGCCCCTCGTATCGCCGAGTATCTGTACCTCTATATGCCGGGGATGTTCTATCAGCTTCTCCAGATAAAGCGCCCCGCTGCCAAAAGCAGACTGCGCCTCCGCCTGCGCGTCCTCATAGGCTCGCCGCAGCTCAGAGGGATTATGGGCGGCGCGCATGCCGCGTCCGCCGCCTCCGGCTGTTGCCTTGAGCAGAACCGGGTAGCCGACCTTTCTGGCGATCCTGGCAGCCTCATGCCAATCTGTCAGAATGCCGCCGCTTCCGGGAACCACCGGGACACCGCTTTTCTGCATCAGCGCCCTGGCAGACTGTTTATCTCCCATCCTGCGGATCGTCTGGCTGTCCGGTCCGATAAAAACGATATTGTTCTCCTCACACATTCTGGCAAAATGCGCGTTTTCCGATAAGAATCCATAGCCGGGATGGATGGCATCGCAGCGGCAGGCCTTAGCTGCAGAAAGAATGGCATTTTCATTAAGATAACTCTGCGCAGCAGGCGCAGGTCCTATGCAGATGCACTTGGTACAGAACTGTGCCGGCAGAGAATCCAGATCTTCCTTGGAGCAGGCGAGGACTGTCTCTATGCCCATCTCATGGCAGCAGCGCAGGATCCGCATGGCAATCTCACCCCTGTTGGCGATCAGAATCCTCTTAAACATTTCCATCCTCCGCAATAACCATCAGTCCGTCATCATAACCTGCATAGGCGCCGTCCTTAACAAGGATCTTCTTTACGATGCCGCTGACAGGGGAAGTGATCTCGCTGATCATCTTCATGGCTTCCATCATAGCAATGGTATCTCCCTTATTTACATGACTGCCGACCTCTGTAAAAGGAGCCTCCCCCGGCCTGGCCGCCCGGTAAAAAACACCTGCCGTGACTGCCCGCACCGTAATCTCTTCCCCGGCAGTCCCGTCGGGCTGCTGTTCTTTTTCTGACCCCTCATCCCCGCGCGCTGCTCCTGCAGCCGCTGCCGGCGGCGGAAGAGTCCCGGAGGCCGGCAGTTCCACAGACCGGGCAGGAGCCGGAGTCTGTCTTCCTCTGCGCAAAGATATCTCGGTATCTGAATCCTTTAAGTACAGTTCATCCAGCCCGGACCCGTCCAGAGCGGCGATCAGCGCCCGGATATCCTCCAAACTCAGCTTCATAAGAGCCGCCTCACTTGTCCAGGTGGGCGTCGAGCCATGCAGCTACCTGCTTTACCGTATGCAGGTTCTCAATATCCTCATCGGGGATCTTGACATCATACTTCTCTTCCAGTGCCATCATAAGCTCCACAATATCCAGAGAATCTATCTTCAGATCCTTCACCAGATCTGCGTCATCCGTGATCTGGCCGTCAAAGCTCAGCGTATCGATAATAACTTCCTTCACTTCTTCTGCTCTAGTCATTTTCAAAATCTCCTTCCGGTCTTTTTCTTGCCGAAACATGCAGTTAAGATAAATTATTTTATCAAAATATATTTATATAAAATAATTTAACTTTTATAAATTACAAATGGTATTCTGCACTTTATCCTGGAAAATGTCAATAACTTTCCCGAAAAAAGTTCAAATTCTTTAATATTTTCTTTTTGAAACATCTTATTTACGCAGATGGAAAAATGGTGTAACATATGTTACAAAAGTATTACAAAGGAGCTTCGCATGAAAAAATCAGCAAAATGGTACGCGCTGCTGCTGAGCGCAGCCATGGCGGCAGCCATGCCTGCGGCTGCCTATGCGCAGGAGCCGGAAGAAACCAGGCCGGCACAGACGCAGGAATCCGCCTCTCCCGCCGCTGAGGCTGCCGCAGCCGCTGACAGCAGCCAGGTCCCGGAAAGTACTGCCGAAACTTCAGAAACAGAACCGGCAGACCAGACAGATAAGAAAGACGATGCAGAGCCGGCACAGAGCCAGACAGATCCGGCGGATGAAACCGCTGCAGATGAGACCGCAGCAGCGGAAACGGAGACAGAGCAGCCTTCCTCTGCAGAACTGACGATGACCCCGGTCCTGCGCAGAGCCGCCGCCGCCCAGTCTCCTGCTCTCAAAAATATTGACGGCCAGTGGTACTATGTGAACAGCAGCGGCCAGGTCGATACGGGTTTTACCGATGTATTTCAGCACAACGGCACCTGGTATTATATTGAGAAAGGGAAGCTGAACTGGGATTACAGCGGACCGGTCCTGCACAATGGCAAATGGTACTATGTGACGAAAGGAAAGATCAGCTGGAATTACACAGGACTTGTCCGGTGCGGCTCTGTCTGGTACTACATGGAAAACAGCCAGGTCAATACTGACTTTACCGGCATCGCTCCCCACGGCGGCAAATGGTACTATGTAAAGAACGGAATCATAAGCTGGACAACGACTGACCTCATAGAGCTTACAACAGAGCCCGGCACATACTGCTACATAAAAAACGGGGTCTGGATGTCCGATTTCACAGGCCTTGCCGATTTCTCCTTAAGCGGTGACTTCACGTTCCAGATCTTTGTGGAAAAAGGCCAGGTTATAGAATCGGAGATGAAAAACGGCCTCATGCTCATAGGTGGGACATGGTATTATCTCAATCACAGCATCGTTGATGCAGACTATAGCAATCTTGTTCAGAGAAATGGCGTCTGGTATTACGTAAAAGAGGGTAAGATAGACTGGTCCTGCAATACGCTGGCGCAGGTTAACGGACACGGCACCTGGTACTATGTCAAAGGCGGCAAGATTGACTGGTCCTACACCGGTCTTTACAAATTCCAGAACAGCTGGGTCTACATAGAAAAGGGACGCAGGATTGAAGACTACTCCGGCCTGGTACTATATAACGGCTCCTGGTTTTATGTAAAGAACGGCAGCATCGACTGGTCCTACTGCAATCTTGTTAAAAGAAACGGCGTCTGGTACTACGTGAAAAACGGCAGGATAGACTGGTCCTGCAATACACTGGCACAGGTCAACGGACACGGTACCTGGTACTATGTAAAAGGCGGCAAGATTGACTGGTCCTATACAGGCACGGCTTCCTATAATGGCAGGAAATATAAAGTCGTAAAAGGCGTTGTCCAGGGAAGCGTCGGCTGACAAAATATGTTAAAGAACGGAGCGTCTATATGAAGAATAAGCAGAAAGGGCTTGCGCTATTGCTGGCTGCAGTCATGCTCGCCGCTGCCCCTCAGGCTGCCTATGCCGTCCAGGATCAGACAGAGACAGCTTCCTTGGAAAATAATCTTACAGAGACTCAGCAGAAAACAGAATCAATGCCGGCAGACGAAGCTGAAAGCAGCACGCAGACAGCCGAAGATCCGCAGTCCGTCCCCTCCTCCACTTCCGGCAGCACAATAATGCGGGCGGCGCCCGCGGAAGATCAGGCAGAATCTGCTGAAACCGCCGACAGTCAGGAAGAAACAGAATCCGCGCCGGACCAGGCGGTCCCGGCTAATCCCAACAGCAGTGCTGCTTCTTTATATATAAAAGAAATGCTGGGGGAAAACACCAATGGACTGACGCAGATCGGCAGTGAATATTACTATCTCAAAGATGGGCAGATCGACCACTCTTTTTCCGGTCTGACCCTGTATGACGGCACATGGTACTATATCCATGAGGGATATGTCGACCGCACTTATTCCAATCTTGTAAAGCGGAATGGAACCTGGTACTATGTCCACGACGGCGTCATAGACTTTAGCTATGAAACCCTGGCGCAGGTGAATGGCCAGGGAACCTGGTACTATGTAAAAGAAGGAAAAATAGACTGGACAGCCAATACCCTGGCCCAGATAGACGGGAAAGGAACCCGCTATTATGTAAAGGACGGGAAGATAGACTGGTCCTTCAGCGGTCTGTTTCTACTTGATGGGACATGGTATTATATATGCAGCGGAAAAGTGGACTCGTCCTTCTCCAATCTGGTTTCTTATAAGGGAAGCTGGTATTATGTCAGGAACGGACAGATAGACTGGACCTATGATACGCTTGCAAGGGTGAACGGCCGCGGAACCTGGTACTTCGTTGAAAACGGCCGCATAAACTGGACAGCCAATACCCTGGCCCAGGTAGACGGAAAGGGAACCCTCTTCTATGTAAAAGACGGCCGCCTGGATAATACATTTTCCGGACTTTTTAAGTACGAGAATATATGGTATTACGTAAAAGACGGGCATGTCGACGAAAGTTATACAAACCTGGTTAAAAAGGGCAGCACCTGGTATTATGTAAGAAACGGTAAAATAGACTGGGACGCGGAAGACGTGGTCCGGCGGGACGGACAGGGCACCTGGTATTATGTAAATGGCGGGTGTATTAACTGGTCCTATACCGGTCTTTGCAAACACGGCGGCAGATGGTATTACATAGAGGGCGGCAAGATCCGCTGGAACTATTATGGTCTGGCAAAGCGCGGCAGCAAATGGTATTATGTACGGGCCGGCATCCTGGACTGGAATTACAGCACCATCGCGGACATGCCTCTGACAAATGAGCGCTGGTATGTGAAAAACGGCTGCATAGATTACACTGCCAGCGGCATCATTAAAGTCGGCGATGAACAGTGGTATGTAGAGAAGGGTAAAGTGAATACAAGTCTCACGACCTATACGGATGCCTCAGGCAAGACCTGGAAACTGAAAAACGGCCTTGTTGTGGATGACGGTTCAAAAGATCCGGCTGACGCGCAGAGATACGCGGATGCGAACAGCCGGCAGAAAGCACTTGTTCAGGCTGCCCTTAAGCAGGATTACAATACACCAGGCATGTGCGCGGCTTTCGTATCCTATTGTTTCGAAGATGCCGGATATGGATTCCCCGGCGGAAATGCCTGTGACATGTATGAATGGTGGTGTCATTCCTCTGATATGCGCAAACTGAAGGTCGGCATGATCGTTGCCTGCGCCCCCTCCGGCGCTACCAGCAGCATTTACGGCCATGTGGCAATCTATATCGGAGACGGCAATGTTATTCACAATCCCGGCGGTCCTGAGATCACCAGCCTCCAGGAGCTTATAGACAGCTATGGGCCAAACGGCAGATACCACGGCGGTGAAGTAAGATGGGGCTGGGCCAGCAACATTGACCTGGCAAATATGCAATAAGCTGAAAAAAGAAATACAGAAAAACACAGGAATAAATCATGGAAAAGAAAGAAAAAATCAGTATCATCGTTCCCATCTATAATGTAGCAGACTGCATAGAAAAAAATGTTGAACATCTTGTTCATCAGACCTGGCCAGGCACAGAGATCATTCTTATAAACGACGGAAGCCGTGACGACAGCCTGGCAGTATGCAGAAAGATGCAGCAGAAATATCCGCAGATTATCGTGATAGACCAGGAAAACCAGGGCGTTTCCGTCGCCCGCAACAGCGGTCTGGCTGCTGCCACCGGCGAATGGGTCTGCTTTGTAGACGGAGATGACTGGCTGGAGAACGATGCT
This sequence comes from uncultured Eubacteriales bacterium, assembly GCA_900317095.1. Taxonomy (GTDB): domain Bacteria; phylum Bacillota; class Clostridia; order Lachnospirales; family Lachnospiraceae; genus UBA2912. The sequence goes on from ONFL01000010.1 coordinate 11,545, forward strand.
CTGGAGAAAATGGCCGCTTACTGCCGGCCGGGCACCGACATCATTCTCACAGACTATTATGTCGCGACAAAGAGCACCCGCTGGGAGGAAGCCTTTCTGCGCAGCCCGGAGCGCTTCTTCAGCTCCCGGGAGGACAAGATAGAACTGATCCGCAACTGCTTCGTCCACACTCCCCTCTCCAACCACAACACCATTACCATGATCGGAGTACCCTGGGCCAAGCTTTTCCGGACCTCTTTCCTGAAAAAGCATAACATCCTCTTCGATCCCAGCCTGCGCAAAATGCAGGATGCCATTTTCAATGCCTATGCTTTCATAAATGCGGAAAATATCCACTATGTGAAAATAAAGACCTACGACTACTGGCAGAACGAACAGTCCGTCACCCACAAGGGCAACCCTGCTTACAGAAAGATCACTTCTCTACTGCTGCGGGCTTTCCGCAAATTCATAAAGACCTATCATCTGGAAAAGGAACTGGTCCCGGTCTACAATACCAAGCGGTTCATGTTCGCCTTCGAATGCGTCAAGTTCATCTATCTTCTGGATGAGGGCGGTATGACACTGCAGCAGAAGCTGCGCGGCACTGCCGGTCTGATGAGCCGTATGCACTTCAGCCGCAGTCAGAAGCGGAAGATTTTCTCTTATCTGGGCAAGGCCTACCGGATCGCTTTTATCCTCTACGAGCTTCATATGTACCGGATGATCTATTTCATGGCAGACCTTTATCTGAAGATGAAAAATCATAAATATTATAAATAAAACAGGCAGAAAAATGCCGCGGCACCGGAAGCTGATCCCGATGCCGCGGCTCATATTTTTTTACTATCTAGGGGACGATCCAGGCAAGCGCGCGGACCTTTTTTATATTGCAGACAGCCCAGGCGCAGAGAAAGAATATTCCGATCGGAGCCAGAAGCCGCCAGCCTATCATAGAACGGTTAATGGGCGTGAATTCCCTCACACACAGCAGCACAAAGTCATGCAGCAGGTAGGTACCGAATGTCAGTCCCGCAACCTCGTTTATCCATTTCCGGACTCTTGCAGGCATCTCGTGCTTTCGCAGGAAATAGCGGGCGAATACAAAAACAGCCGCGGCCTGCAGAAAAGCCGGGAAATTAACATAATGCTTAAAGGTATCCACAAGTTTATCTGAGCCAAAGGATGCCCAGATCGTACCTGCAAAGAGCATCATCCAGCCGCAGAATCCACAGATATAGATGCGGATCCGGGACCATCTGCCCAGCTTTACCCGGCTCAGATAATATCCTGCCATGGTATAAAAGAGATATCCGCCCGCAGCCGGCATGGACAGGGCTCCATTCCAGCTGAGATGCAGCAGATGAAATAGCAGCGGCAGTATACTGATGGTGCCGACCCCTGCCATGATCGCGTAACAGAATACCCTTCTCTTATTCTGCACTGCCGCCAGCAGCGGCATGGACAGATAGATGGCAAACTGCACCGGAAAATACCAATAAACAGTCAAATATTTAGCGGTGAATATATTCTGGATGATATGCAGCGGATTCCAGTCCATATCCCATCCCAGAACCAGTACATCAAAAACGCAGGCGATCAGGCTCCAGACCAAAAAGGGAATAAATGTCTTTACAAATCTTTTTTTTAGAAATACTTCAGTACTGTAGCGCTGCCGGTATTCCATCAGCGTGGCGCCGGAGATCATAAAAAAGATGGGAACCGGCCAGTAACAAAAGGATTCTATAAAATTAGCGGAGATCCACGTCCTTCCATGGGGTCTGGGAACCGAAAAGATCAGATGATTGTTCGTATGCATATAGATAACGAACAGAGCCGCGATCACATTGAGCACAGACAGATAAAACATACGGCCGGACGCGGCTGCCGGTTTTCTCTCCCGGAGATCCTTCCCCATAAACAGGGCGTCAAAGGAAATCCGCGTCAGCAGCAGCACCAAAAGGACAACGGTCAGCCGTCCCCAGCGGGAGGAGGGATCCGTCAGCGCGCCATTGATACAGGTCCCGGCAAAGGCGGCAGCAGTCAGGATCAGCAGACCCCAGAAAAGCGGCCGCCGGATCCGTTTATAAAATTCCAGCATATCCTAAAAACTCTTTCCGTATTTGCGGCCGGTGAACTTGGCCAGCAGAAAGTCCTTCACTTTCTGCACCTTGTCTATCTTTTCCATGTAAATAAAACCGACTTCTTTATATTTCAGGTGATTCTTTTCCAGATAGACATCCAGCAGCAGTTCACTGATCCGGCCGTAAAACCTGGCATGGAAGCTGTCATATTTTGAAGCGTCCACTCTCTGCTCCAGTTCCCCCAGAATATCAAACAGCCAGCTGCAGTAGCCGTCCAGGATATCCCGGCGCATAATAAACATATTGAACATATGGGCGCTGGTCCGCTTATGCAGGCGGTTAAAATAAGGCAGATACTCCGGATATTTCTCGTGAATGATCTCTCCGGTGATATTCAGCGGTTCCACATACATGGTATGGGCATAATGATCATAGAGATTCTCTATGAAATAATAACGCCTGCGGGGAAGGATGATATTGCAGTCCTTCAGAAGCCGGCTGGCCTCCCTTCCGGTCAGTACGTTCGCAAACTTGTCTTTGCGGTTTTTTGTCCGCAGGGAAAAATGCCTGCGGTAATGAGCAAGGCCTATATATTTATTCTTCAGGTTCTTCCAGGCCCAGTAGAGTCCGGTCAGTTCGCAATAGGAAGGGTTCTTCAGGGAAATATTGCTGCCGGTGTTATCCCCGGTGTAACCCAGATCCTCCTTGCCCTCCCTGCCCACATGCAGGGGAAGATACATAGGGTCTTCAGGCATGCGGTACTTTTTATGTGCTGCTACTATAACTTTAATATCTTTCATAATCAGATCCATTCTGCCTGCTCCCGGCAGTGCCGGGAGCAGGTCTTTCATTTCTTCTCATTATTATAGCAGACATCCGGGCATTCCGTGAGTAAATTTTCCTCACTTACAGCTCTTTCAGGCTTTATTGGCGATAACCATTCCCTTATCGGCATCTACCGTTACATAGATGCCCTGCTTGAGCATCTCCACCGCGTTTCTTGCACCGGTGATCACAGGAATATTGAGGGCACTGCCGACAACCACAGCATGGGAGTCGGCTCCATCCTCTTCTGTCACGATGGCCGCTGCAGTCCGCAGCTGCTCCATGATCTGATTGCTGGTCTGCTTCATAACGACGATGTCGCCCGGCTTATAATCCCGAATCAGGGAAATCTCATCTGCGCTGACGCAAAGATTGCCGGAAGCGCTGCCGCCCCAGCCTTTTCCCTCTATGAGGACATGTCCGACCACGTGGACCTTCAGGATATTGGTGGTTCCGGATACGCCGAGCGGTACGCCCGCCGAGATAACAACGACCTCTCCCAGCTTTACAAGCCCTGCCTCCTGGGCGGTGTCTACTGCCAGGTCAAAGAGGCGGTCCGTGGAATCTTCCCTTTTGATCATCATGGGTGTGACACCCCAGGAAAGATTGAGCTTTCTGCGGACGCCTTCATCCATGGTAAAGGCGATGATCGGGGCTTCCGGCCGGTATTTTGAAAGCATGCGGGCCGTAAACCCTGACCGGGTAACCGTTACCACAGCCGACGCGTGCAGGTCAGCTGCAGTCGTACAGCAGGCATGGGAAATGGCATTTGTAATATCGGGATCTGCTGAAGGCTGATAATCATGCAGGAGTTTGCGGTACTCAATGGCTCCCTCTGCGGATCTGGCAATCCTGGCCATGGTGCGGACCGCTTCCACCGGGTATTTGCCGGCTGCCGTCTCCCCGGAAAGCATAACGGCACTGGTATTGTCATAGACCGCGTTGGCAACGTCCGCAACCTCCGCCCGGGTGGGCCGGGGATTCTCTATCATGGACTCCAGCATCTGCGTCGCCGTGATGGCGATCTTGCCTGCCTGATAACATTTCTGGATGATCATCTTCTGCAGGACAGGCACTTCTTCAAAAGGCACTTCCACGCCCAGATCACCTCTGGCCACCATGATCCCGTCGGAAACCCGGATGATCTCATCAATATTCTCTATACCTTCCCGGTTCTCAATCTTGGCAATGACCCGGATGTCATCCTTTCCATGCTTTGACAGGACCTGACGCAGATCCAGAATATCCTGGGCGCTGCGGGTAAAGGAAGCCGCCACGAAATCATAATCATTCTCGGCGCCGAACACCAGGTCATCATAATCTGTCTTGCTGATAAAGGGCATGCTCAGATGACAGCCCGGCACATTGATGCCCTTGTGGTTGGACACCCTTCCACCGTTGACCACGCGGCAGACGATCTCTGTATCTGTAACATCCACCACCTTCATGGCGATCAGACCGTCATCTATTAAGATCGTCGATCCCTGGGCCACATCCCTGGGAAGTTCCTTGTAGCTGATGGAAGCTCTGTCCTTTGTACCCATGATCTCTTCCGTCGTCAAAGTAAATGTCTGTCCCCGCTCAAGTTCCACACTCCCTTCGGCAAAATCGCGAAGCCGGATCTCGGGGCCCTTTGTATCCAGCAGAGCAGCTACCGGAAGATTCAGCTCTTCCCGAACCTTTTTCAGGATATTGAGTGTCTTCAGATGGGATTCATGGGTTCCATGGGAAAAATTCATGCGGGCAACGTTCATGCCCGCCAGCATTAGCTGACGGATGATCTCTTCACTATCCGATGCCGGTCCGAGAGTACATACAATTTTCGTTTTTCTTGAAGCCATATTGTCCTCCTTACTGACAGTGGCTGTCATCTTCCGGTTTACACTGCATATGTGTAAAAAAAATTATAATGAATATTCTGGACTTCTGCAACTATCAGAGAACGAATCTTGTGCTGAGATTTTTAAAATTTATGCGATAATATTGTAAAGAAGACAGCTGCTTCTGCGGCAGAGGAAATTATTTTTAACTACAGGAGGAAGTATAATGACACAGGAAGAGATGATACGTCAGCGGCAGGAACTTGTGCACACCATGTTCTCCAGTACCGGCGATGAATTTGTAAGACTGGTTATTGAAGAACTGCAGATCGGGCGTCAGTGCCCTGACAGCAGATCTGCGCGAAAGGATGCATACACAGGAGTTTAAGTATAAAGACTTTATTTGGTATAAATTCCAGACAGGGCAGCCTCAGGGCAGAACAAAGAAGATTCTTTATTTCCACGGAGGCGGATTCGTCATGGATTCCGGACTCGCCCAGTTCCAATTTGCCTGCTATCTGGCGGATAAGACCGGAGCCCAGATCTGGTTTCCCGAATATCCGATCGTTCCCGAACACAACGGATGCGAGGCTCTGGAGATGGCCATGTACCTCTATGAAAGTATGCTCAGAGAATGCAAAGGGGAAGAGATTGCCATCGGCGGCGATTCTGCAGGCGGCGCGCTAGCCCTTTCGACGGCTCTGCAGATCAAAGACAAAGGGCTGGATCCGGCAGGAGATCTCTTCCTGCTCTCTCCCGCATGTAATATCATCGGAGCCCCCAGAAACAAAGAAGAGAAAGACTATGAAGATCTCCTCAATTCCCGCGATAGGATTGTTTCCACCATCGGTTTTCCGACTGTAATGGAATACTGGAGGGGACCCCTGGGCAAGAATGACTGGAGGGTCAACCCTATGACTGGCTGTCTGAAAGATTTGCCGAGGATGCTGGTATTTGCCGGAGGATTCGAAGCCATGGAGATGGAGATCCGCCAGTTCGTGGAAAAAGCTATCCGGGAAGGCGCCGACATCACCTATTTCTGCAAGAACGGAGAAGGTCATGATTTCCTGCTCTATAAAGACACCTATGTGGAGGAAAGAACGCTCATCGTAAACAGACTCCTTCAGTAGCAGCATACTGTAACTGAGAGCTGCCGCAGGGGAAGATCCGCCTTCTCCTGCGGCAGCTCTCAGCTTGCCGGAAACCGGTAATGCCCTTTCTGATCAGCCCTTCTTGCCGTTGGCCTGACGGATCATATCTTCTACCACTATATCGAAGATCTCTCCTACCGTAGAACAGTATTCCAGGATCTTCCAGGGCTCATTTGTGTGAAAATGGATCTTTATAAGATCTTCGTCCCCGGCCGCGATCAGGCTGTTGCCCTCGAAATGTTCCGTAATATAATCCGAAATCTCATCCTCATCCAGATCCCTGTCTCTTCTGTCAATCAGCAGCTGCGTGTCGTAACGGTATGCAAAGGGATCATCCTCTGCGTCAATTGAATTGAGTCCCATCTTATTATCTCCTCCTGTATCTTATGATATTGTCAGTAAAATTTTACCCTATTTTGTCCCAGTGGTCAATTTTCTGTACTGCCCGGGCCTTTTCCCGGTACTGGCCTTAAAAAGCTTTCCAAAGTGGCTTGCACTGTTAAAACCGGTCATGCCGGCGATTTCCCCGACAGGCAGATCCGTATCAGAAAGGAGCGCCGCAGCTCTGGAAAGGCGATATTCTATCAGATAGCCATAGGGCGTCTCCTGGAAGGCCTTCTTAAAGCATCTGACGGCCTCACTCTTGCTGATCCCCGCACTGGAGGCTATATTTTCCAATGTGATATTCTCGCTGTAACGATCTGCTATAAAAAGCAGCATGGCAGACATACGCTTTGTAAGTTCATCCTGGGCGGCTGTCCGCGGCAGATAGGTGTTCTTTATAAGTAAAAGCCAGATCTGGGCCAGCTGCACCAGCACTTCATATGGGTAATATTCTGTCTTCTGATCCTCAAGCAGGGCAAGGCCGGCCAGCCGATCGAGGATCTCCTTCTGCCAGGCAGTACCATCCTGCAGCTCCAAAACGGGCAAAACCCCGCTTTGGGCAATTCTCCTTACAAATGCCTCCGCAGGGCTTCCCTGGTAAAAGGAAACAAGCCTTTCCGGAAAAAGGAAGCTCTTATAATGGTGGTCCGGCGAAGCTGCCACCAGATGGACTACATTTTTGTTGAGGAATATCCCGCTGCCTGCCTTCAAAATGTAGGTGCGCTCCAATGTGTGGACATATGTTTCTCCCTCATAGCAGCGGATAAACTGAAAATCTTCATGCCAGTGGAACATATGAAAACCCGGAGATTCCGGAATGCTTTTACCCCTGCAGATATCCATTACAATATAAGGAAAGCCGGAACCCGCATTCAGATTGACCGCGTTCAGATAAGCCATTTGCCGCCTCCTGAATATATTATTATAATTTATGGCAATATACTGCTATCAACAACCGTTATAATGATTATATAATTATATCAGATGAAATACTGATTGCAAGCTGGTGATATTATGAGCGCATATTTCCAATATGGAGATGAGGAAATCCTCTATCTGAAATCCAGGGATAAAAAACTTGGTGAAGTCATCGACCGCATAGGCCATATAAACCGGCCTGTGGATACAGATCTTTTTTCTGCCGTTGTTCATCATATCATCGGGCAGCAGATCTCCACGAAGGCCCAGCAGACCCTGTGGAAGAGAATGAATGACGATCTCGGGAGCGTCACAGCAGACTCACTGCTGGCCGCAGGCCGGGATCATATCCAGTCCTTTGGAACGACATTCCGCAAGGCAGACTATATACTCGACTTTGCCGGCAGGGTAAAGAACGGTTCCTTCGACATCGAAGCCGTGGAGCAGATGTCCGATGAGGAAGCGATCCAGGCCCTGTCAGAGCTGAAGGGCATCGGCGTCTGGACAGCGGAGATGATCCTGCTTTTCTGCCTGCAGAGACCGGATATACTAAGCTATGGTGACCTTGCCATATTAAGAGGCATGCGCATGGTCTACCGCCACAGGGAGATAGACCGCATGAAGTTTGAAAAATACAGGCAGCGGCTGTCACCCTGCTGCAGCACGGCCAGTCTGTACTTCTGGGCGGCCGCCGGCGGCGCCATTCCAGATCTGACAGATCCTGCGCCGAAAATAAAGGAGAAGAAAAGGAAAGAAAAATGACGAGAGAAGAAATGGTGAAAATCTGCCAGGCACGCGATAAAAGCTATGACGGAAAATTCTTTATGGCCGTAAAAAGTACAAAGATCGTCTGCAAGCCGGGCTGCCCCTCACGGCTGCCGCTGGAGAAGAATATGGTCTTTTTTGAGACGGCCGAGGAAGCCTTTCGTGCCGGCTACCGCCCCTGCAAAAGATGCATGAAAGAATATTGGAGGAATTGATATGCAGTATACGGATCACTACGAATCGCCGATCGGCGGCATCACTCTGGCCAGCGATGGCAGAGCTCTTACAGGCCTGTGGTTTGATGAACAGAAGTATTTTGCCGACACCCTTTCCCGGGAACACGAGCAGAAAGAAGTCCCGGTGCTTGCGGAAACAAAACGGTGGCTGGATATTTATTTTTCGGGAAAAGCCCCGGATTTCACGCCGCCCCTTTCTATGCTCTGTTCTGATTTCCGGAAAGAGGTATGGGAAGTCATGCTCACTATCCCCTACGGCCATACCATGACCTACGGCGCCATTGCGGCCGAAATTGCCAGAAGAAAGGGACTTGCCCGCATGTCCGCCCAGGCCGTGGGCGGAGCTGTCGGGCATAATTCCATCTCCCTGATCATCCCCTGCCACAGAGTCGTGGGCAGCAGCGGCAGTCTGACCGGCTACGCCGGCGGTATAGATAAAAAGATCTGGCTCCTGGAGCATGAAGGCGTGGATATGACAGGACTCTTCCGCCCCAGACACAGTACCGCGCCCTGAAGGACAGACCGGACAGCCTATCCCTTTACCAATACTTTCTTATGATATCCACGCTTTCCGCAATAAGGGCAGCGCATCATGCGGCTTCTGCCCAGGTGGGGAGCCAGAACAACGCTTTTCATGGCAGGGACATATTTGCTGCCGCAGTTTGGACACTCATAATATCCGACATCG
>ONFL01000055.1 GCA_900317095.1 uncultured Eubacteriales bacterium
AAAAATCCACCTGCTACGCGGGTGGAGACAATAAGTTATACGATAAAGATCACCTCGACATATAATAAAGGTGTCCAAGCCAATATTACAGGAAGAGGTGATCTCATGGCGAACAAAGCGTATGGTCTTGCACATACGAAATGGATGTGCAAATACCATATTGTGTTCACACCAAAGTATAGACGAAAAATAATTTACAATCAATACAAACAGGATCTTGCACAGATACTTCATCAGCTTTGTGCCTATAAGGGAGTAGAGATAATAGAAGGACATCTAATGCCGGATCATGTGCACATTTTAGTAAGTATTCCACCAAAATACAGTGTTTCTTCTTTCATGGGATATTTGAAAGGAAAGAGCGCCCTGATGATGTTCGATAGACACGCAAATCTAAAATATAAATTTGGAAATCGTCATTTCTGGTCAGAAGGTTATTATGTGAGCACGGTAGGATTAAATGAGGCTACCATAAAAAAATATATTCAGGACCAGGAGAAAGCTGATATCATACAGGATAAATTAAGTGTAAAGGAATACGAAGACCCTTTTAAGGGTCAAAGGTAAGTAGTAAGAACGCTCCTTCAGGAGCGGCGACGAGTCAAAAGCATTAAGGCTTGGACAGTAGTTGGGTAGAGGAGCAAAGCGGAATCTGCCCGACTACGGGAAAAGCCAGCGCCTTTAGACGCTGGCCTAGTACCGGAGGCTTATAGCCTCCGACCGAACCACCCGTTTTACGGGTGGCGGCGATTCTGTAATAAGTGCCGGAACTTTCAGATCTTGTGGATAAAAAGTCCGGACCGCAGCTTCGGCTCAAACCAGGTAGATTTGGGAGGCATCAGCCTGCCCGCGTCTGCTACTGCCAGCAGTTCCTGCATGGATGTAGGATAGAGGGAAAAAGCTGCCTGCATATCCGCATGACATCTTCTCTCCAGCTCACCGATGCCCCGGATGCCGCCGACGAAGTCTACATTGGGATCCGTCCGCGGGTCATCTATTCCGAATACAGGCTGCAGCACATGGTTCTGCAGAACAGAAGCATCCAGGCCGTCTACCGGATCATCACTGAGAATATCTACATGCGCATTCAGCCGGTACCACTTTCCGCCCAGATACATTCCAAACTCGCCCTTGCGTGACGGCTTTACCTGGTCAGCGCTTTCCTGGACATCGAAGAGTCTCTTTACGGCTTCCAGGATGTCTGCCTCGCTCTTTCCGGCCGGGAGCTTTAATACCCGGTTGTAATCAAAGATCCGCAGCTCGTCTTCCTGGAAAATGACGGAAAGGAAAACAGAAGACGGCAGGTTGTCTGCTGCCTTTTCCTGACGTTCCTGTACACCTACGCGGACAGCTGCTGCCGTTCTGTGATGCCCGTCGGCGATATAAAGAGCCGGCAGATCCTCAAAAGCCTTCTGTACTTTGCTGATATCCGCCGGATCTGAAACGACCCAGCCCCGGTGACGGATGCCGTCCTCACTGGTAAAGTCGAAAACAGGGGTTCCCGCCTTCACTTTATCTTTTACCTGAGCCAGCGCGGCACTTTCCCGGTAGGCAAGAAATGCCGGCCCGGTCTGGGCATGGCAGGCGGCTATGTGGTCAACACGATCCTGTTCTTTATCGACGCGGGTATTCTCATGTTTCTTAACGATACCGCCCAGATAATCATCAATGGAGACACAGGCTACGATGCCGGTCTGGCTGTGGCCGTCCATAGTCAGCTCATAGAGATAATAACAGTCTGCAGGATCCTGCAGAAGAATCCCCTGCTGTTCCCAGTCTGCCAGCATGCAGGCCGCCTTGTCATAACATTTCCTGTCATTGATGGCGACACTGTCGTCAAACTGGGTCTCCGGCCGGTCTATGTTCAGAAAGGAAAACGGCTTTCCTGCCACTTCCCTGACGGCTTCCTGCCGGTCATATACGTCATAGGGCAGCGCTGCCACGTCCGCCGCTTTGGAAGCGGCGGGGCGCAGGGCGCGGAAAGGAACTGCCTTTACCATATTATTTTACCTTTCTTACTTTGACAACACCTGCAACTGACTGCAGTTCTGCTATCAGTTTATCGCTGACTTCTGTTTCCAGATCCATCATGGTATATGCCCAGTCCCCTCTGGATTTGTTTGTCAGGTTCTCGATATTAATGTTAAGCTCGCCAACCTTGCTGGTCAGAGTACTGAGAATGCTGGGAACGTTCTTGTGCGCTATGGCTACACGGCCGGCTCCTGTGCATACACCCATCTCGCAGGCAGGATAGTTGACGGAATTTCTGATGTTGCCGTTCTCCAGATAGTCAGCCAGTTCCTCGACAGCCATGACTGCACAGTTATCCTCGGATTCGGCGGTGGAAGCTCCCAGATGAGGGATTGCTACAACGCCATCCATATTGGCGGTTTTATCGTTCGGGAAATCCGTAACATATTTCTTAACCTTGCCGGCAGCGATCGCCTCTGCCAGAGCGTCATCATCAACCAGCGGATCTCTGGCAAAATTCAGAAGGATCACGCCGTCCTTCATCTGCTCAAAGGCCTCTTTGCCGATAAATCCCCTTGTGGAATCCATCAGCGGTACATGCACGGTGATGTAATCGCACTGGCTGTAGATCTCATTCACATCGCCTATGTGCTTTACTTCCTTGGAAAGGTTCCATGCGGATTTCACAGAGATGAAGGGATCATAGCCGTAAACCTCCATGCCCAGGGCTGCGCAGGAGTTTGCGACCAGAACGCCGATGGCGCCCAGACCGATCACACCGATCTTCTTGCCCATGATCTCCGTTCCGGCAAATTTCTTCTTGCCTTTCTCGACCGCCTTGCCGACACCGGGCTGGCCCTTTATGGACTGTACCCAGTTGACACCGCCCACGATATCGCGGGCGCCCAGCATAAGACCGGCGATCACCAGTTCCTTAACACCATTTGCATTGGCGCCGGGAGTATTAAATACAACGATGCCCTTTTCCGCGCATTTATCCAGGGGAATATTATTGACGCCGGCTCCGGCGCGGGCGATGGCCAGAAGCTGTTCCGGCAGCTCCAGGTCATGCATGGCGGCGCTTCTTACCAGGACAGCGTCAGACTGCGCGAAATCATCCGTGATCTCATACCCTGCCGGGAGGAGGTCCAGACCAACCTTTGCGATCGGATTCAGTGTGCTGATTTTCATGGTTCTCTTCCTCCTTACAGGTTCTCTTTCTCAAACTCAGTCATAAACTCAACAAGCTTCTGAACGCCTTCGATGGGCATTGCGTTGTAGATGCTGGCACGCATGCCGCCGACTGTACGGTGTCCCTTGAGATTTACAAGGCCGGCTTTCTTGGCCTCAGCCACGAACTTCTCCTCCATGGCCTTGTCGCCGATCACGAAAGGAACATTCATCATGGAACGGCTGGCCGGCTCTACGGTACCCTTGAAAAGCTTACTCTGATCGAGGAAATCATAGAGGAGCTTTGCCTTCTTTTCGTTGATCTCTTTTCTTGCCTCGAGACCGCCGTTCTTCAGGAGCCACTTGAATACCTTGCCGCAGATGTAAATGCCATAGCAGTTGGGAGTATTATAAAGGGAATCCTTCTCTGCCTGGGTCTGGTACTTGAGCATGGTAGGTGTAAAAGGAAGGACGTCATCGCGGATCAGATCTTCGCGGATGATAACGATAACAACGCCGGCGGGGCCTACATTCTTCTGGACGCCGGCCATGATAAGTCCGTATTTTGTAACATCAACGGGTTCGGAGAGGAAACAGGATGACTGGTCTGCTACAAGGATCTTGCCCTTTGTGTTCGGCAGTGTATGATACTTTGTACCGTAAATGGTATTATTCTCACAAATGTAGACATAATCCATATCGTCTGTGATGGGAAGATCGCTGCAGTCCGGAATATAAGTGAATGTCTTGTCTGCTGAGGAGGCCAGCTCTACGGCCTCGCCGTACTTCTTCGCTTCCGCGCAGGCCTTCTTGGCCCACTGTCCGGTAATGATATAGCCTGCCTTGCGGTTTCTCATCAGATTCAGAGGGATGGCTGCGAACTGCTGGGAAGCACCGCCCTGAAGGAATAATACCTTATAATTGTCAGGGATGTTCATAAGGGTGCGGATGTCTGCTTCTGCTGTCTTGATGATATCGTCAAAATCCTTTGAACGATGGCTCATCTCCATGACGGACATACCTGTGCCGCGGTAATCCAGCATCTCATCTGCTGCTTCCTGTAGTACTTCCACCGGCAGTACGGCCGGTCCGGCTGAAAAATTGTAAACTCTGCTCATTGTTCCTGTCTCCTTTACTCATTAAACTCTCGGCAGAAAGACATTCCTGAAGTCGGATATGACTTCCGGCCATACACTATTAAAGTCATTATAGTGAAAACACTGTAAGTTTTCAAGAGAAATTTTAGCATAATAAATTATTAAAGTATCAGACGGTCTACCAGTTCTACCGCCTGGGCGGCATCCTTTGAATAGCCGTCAGCCCCGATCTCATCGGCATAGCTCTGGGTGATGACAGCGCCGCCTATGATAACACGGCTTTTGCAGCCCAGCTCCCGGACTTTGGCGATGACATCTTTCATCCGCAGCATGGTTGTAGTCATGAGAGCCGACAGCCCGATGACCTGGGCCTGCTCCCGCATGGCAGTCTCAACAATGACCTCAGCCGGCACATCCTTGCCCAGGTCAATGACCCGGTAGCCATAGTTGCGCAGCATCAGGGCAACCAGATTCTTGCCGATGTCATGGATATCTCCCTCCACAGTGGCAATGACGACGGTTCCCTTTTCCTTCTTATCTCCGGACGCCAGCAGGGGCTCCAGGTGATGGATGCCGGCTTCCATGGCCTGCGCGCTGGAAATCAGCTGGGGCAGGAAATACTTCTTCTGTTCGAAGAGATCGCCGACCTTCTGAATAGCCGGGATGAGGATGGTCTGGATGATCTGATCCGGCGCTGCCCCGGCAGCCAGCCCATTTTTCACATCTTCGACGATCCGCTCGCTGCTTCCCTTAAGAACATCCTGATAGATCTGCTCCTTCCAGTCCAGGGCCGGTGCCGCCTTTGCCGGTGCCGGACTGCTCCCGCCATCCTGCTCCATATGATCTATATAGGCCTCGGCGCTTCCCTCTTTGGCCAGAAGCAGATCTGTGGCAAATTTTGCATTCATGAGCAGATCCTGCGAAGGATTTGCTATGGCCATGGTCAGGCCTCTGGCAATAGCCAGCGTCAGGAAAGCCGTGTTTACATAGACTCTCTGGGGCAGGCCAAAGGAAATATTGGAGAGTCCGCATATGGTGGCAAGTCCCTTCTCATCATGGCAGTAGGAAATGGTGTCCAGGGTATCCAGGCCGGCGCGGGGACCGGCTCCCACCGTTCCCACCAGACCGTCGACGATGATATCCTCCATGTGCATGCCCTGCTGCTTCGCCAGGGCACAGACCTGGTCAATGATCTCTTTTCTCTTCTGAACAGTCTCGGGGATCCCCTCATCGGACAGGGGCAGCAGGATGAACATGGCGCCGTACTTTGCCGCCACCGGCAGAAGGCCTTTTATCTTTTTCTCCTCCAGGGATATGGAATTGATCAGAGCCCGGCCGGGATAGATCCGCAGCGCGGCCTCTATAACATCCACATGGCTGGAATCTATGCAGAGCGGCAGATTGACAGCCATGGAAACTTCCTGCACGGTCTTCAGCATCATTTCCTTCTCGTCTATGCCGTTCATGCCCATGTTTATATCCAGTACACAGGCCCCCTTTTCCTCCTGTTCCAGAGCAAGGTCTATGATGGCATCCATGTCCTTGTTCTTTATGGCTTCCTTGAGTTTCTTCTTGCCGGTGGGATTTATACGCTCTCCCACGACCAGGAAGGGGCCGTCCAGAGGGATCTCCAGCGTCCGGCGTTCACTGGCCAGAAGTCTTCTGCGGGTGCTGTCTATGGAGGGAGCCGGTCTGTCTGCCGCCAGGGCGGCTATTTTACGGATGTACTGCGGACCTGTTCCGCAGCAGCCCCCGATAATGCCTGCACCGGCATCCAGAAGCTGCAGCATGGCCCGGGCGAAGTCTTCCGCATCCATACCATAGACAGGTGTCCCGTCCTGCAGCATGGGCATGCCCGCGTTGGGTTTGGCAATAACAGGGATATTGGCCAGCCTTTTCATCTGTTTCACCAGGTCCACCATCTGTTCGGGGCCGGTGGAGCAGTTGAGGCCGACCGCGTCAGCCCCCAGCGACTGCAGGACCGTGATAACAGTCTCCGGGTCACTTCCATAAAATGTGCGTCCGTCCTCATTAAAGGACAGGCTGATCATAACCGGAAGATCGCAGGTCTCGCGGATGGCAATGAGAGCCGCCCGGCACTCATTGAGACTGATCATGGTTTCCACGATGAACAGGTCTGCCCCTGCGTCCGCCAGGATCCCGGCCTGCTGCTTATAAACATCGACCAGGTCTTCAAACTTCATGGTCCCGGTGGGCACAAGGCCCTGCCCTGTCATGGTCATATCGCCGGCGACAAAAAGCTTCCTGTGGGGCTGCTCTTTCTGGACCTGATCGCGGACGCCGCGGCTTATGGCCAGCAGACGTTCATTTATGTCCTTTATGTCCTGCTCCAGACCGTATTCTGCCAGCTTGACCCGGTTTGCCGTAAATGTAGGTGCCAGCACGATATCGCTTCCTGCTTCATAATATTTTCTCTGAAGATCTGCCAGAATATCCGGATGCTCCAGTATCCATTTCTCCGGGCAGACGCCGGCTCCCATGCCTGCCGCCTGCAGGTTCGTTCCGGTCGCTCCGTCCAGCAGGACAACCTTTTTCTCGCATAATCTGCGGAATTCTTCTCTGGTCATCTCTGTTCTCCTCCCTCGTCACGAAAAGGACAGCTGCGGCTGCATTGACTGCAGCTGCCCGCCACTTCCTCACTCTTCTTTTCTGTCAGCTGCGCGGTGAATACCGTGCTCTTTGCCGGGATCATCATACCGGCGGGGCTGAAAGAGATCCCGGCCCCCAGTCTGTCCGTTATTTCCCTCAGATTTTCCGCGTCCCTGCCGGGCTGCGGAAAAGTAACCTTCTTCAGGAATATGCCCTTTCTGCCTATACTTCTCTCAATAGCGGCATAAAGCTTCTTCAGCATATCCATGCAGAGACAGTCCACCGCCCAGGCCCCCAGCAGGTCGCCTGCTGCCTTCATCCGCCTCTGCATCCGCTCCGGCCCGTCTCCCAGGGTAACGGCCGCCAGCAGCTGCTCCCCCTCCCGGGCATATATGCAGGAGGGCCGGCAGTAAGCGGCGAGCCGGCGGGAAATGGACGCAAGCTTATCTGCCGGCAGACTTTCCCTCAGATGGAAACGGTCCGCGGCCCGGCAAAGTTCTTCCTCTGTCAAAGCCGCGTCCACAGACAGACGGGTCACATTCATGATATGAACCCCTTTCCTTAATAGTGCAAGAAAGGGAAGTGACCTCTGTCACTTCCCTCATTCCATACTTATATTGCTTTCTTCAGCTCTCCAGCAGCTTATCTATGCTGACCATTTTCACGCAGAGGGCAAAAATCTTTGTTGCTGTCCGCAATTCATCTATCGGCGGATAGGAGGGCGCGATGCGGATATTGGTATCATTGGGATCTATCCCGTAAGGGAATGTAGCTCCGGCAGGTGTCATCTTGACGCCGGCCTCCGCTGCCTTGCCGACGATCGCCTTGGCGCAGCCGGGCAGGGATTCAAAAGAAATGAAATATCCGCCGAGCGGCTTTGTCCATTCGCCGATGCCCAGACCGCCCAGCTCTTCTTCCAGGCTGCCGATAACCATCTCGAACTTGGGACGGAGAATGTCCGCATGCCTTCTCATCTGGGCCTCTACGCCGTAGCGGTCGCGGAAGAAACGGACGTGGCGCAGCTGGTTCAGCTTGTCGTGGCCGATGGTCTGCACGGAAACCCGCTTCTGAATATCTGCCAGATTAGCCAGAGATGTGGCGATCGCGGAAACACCGCTTCCCGGAAAACTGATCTTTGAGGTTGATGTGAACTTATATACGATATGCGGATGGCCTGCTTTCTCGCACTCGTCCAGAATCTCCAGGATCGTATCACGGCGGTCCTCATACAGATGATGGACACTGTAGGCATTGTCCCAGAATATACGGAAATCATTGGCCGCAGGTGTAAGAGCCGCAAAGCGGCGTACAGTCTCGTCCGAGTAGGAATAACCCTGAGGGTTGGAATACTTGGGAACGCACCAGATTCCCTTCACCTGGGGATCGTTGTTAACATATTCTTCGACCATATCCATATCAGGTCCGACAGGGGTCATGGGAATAGTGATCATCTCAATGCCGAATTCTTCTGTGATCTTGAAATGGCGGTCATAACCGGGAGAAGGGCAGAGGAACTTCACTCTCCCCTGTCTGCACCAGGGCGGATTGCCCATGATCCCCAGGCTGTAGGCTCTGGCAATGGTGTCGTACATAACGTTGAGACTGGAGTTGCCGAAGATCATGATATTTGCCGGAGGTACCTCCGCAATGGAAGCCAGGAGCCGCTTTGCCTCCGGGATTCCGTCTATAACACCGTAGTTCCGGCAGTCTGTCCCATCTTCACACTTGAGATCTGACTCGCTGTGGAATACATCCATCATGCCCATAGAAAGATTCAGCTGCGCTATGGAAGGCTTGCCCCTGGACATATCCAGATGTATATTCTGTCCCTTGTACCTTACGAACTCTCTGCCGAGTTTTTCTCTTAGTGAGAGCAATTCTTCTCTGCTCAATTCCGAATATGCTTTTTTCATTCTCTCTCCCTGCTCTCATACTGCGCTGTGCTACAGCGATGCATTGTTTTCAACTATAATCGGCATTTATTATAATCGAGTTGACACAAAAAATCAACACTGCATTACAATCTATTGCGCTTTACTTTTCCATAATAACGGCAGAGAGCATTTACCGGATTAATATCCAAAGCCTTCTGAAAACAGGGAAAAGCGCCATCCGCGTCCCCTCTTTCCAGGCGGACCAGGCCCATGCCCAGCCAGGCTTTATAGCATTCCCGCCAGCTGCAGCAGCGGCAGCGGTAATTTTGCAGCATTTCCCGGAAAGTACTCATGGCGCGCCCTGTGTCGCCTCCATAAAGCCGGCAGCAGCCGTAAATATAAAGGAAACGATTGCGGTCGCTCACCCCGCTGCGGGTGCGGTCCGCGTCAACGCCGAGCCGGTAGTCAAGATTATGCAGCAGGCGGGCGGCTTCTTCCCGCATGCCCAGCTGCCACTTGGCCTGCATGACATAGCGGTAAATATTGAGGGCGATCCGGCGTTCATTGAAATGGGTCCGCAGCTCAAAGGGAATGAGAATATCTCCACCGTAATAGCCGCCCCGGTAAAGGCCGGGCACATCGCGGCTGATCCGGTTTATGCGGATAAAATCCCTCCGGTGCACAGCCAGGAAGTACATATAGATCTCTATGTACTCCAGACGGTCCGGATCCGTGCGGTACAGATTCTTCACCATATGCAGCCCCCTGCTTTCCTTCCCCAGAAAGGCAGCTTGGATACAGGCTGTGCGCCAGATGAGCTCAGCCTGATGACCGGGCCAGCGGCTTAACATCAGTTCCAGGATCCGTACCGCATCCTGCGCATGACCGGCCCGCAGATAGATCTTGCTGAGCAGAACCTGTGACTCGTAATCTGATTCGATCCCGCTTCCGCGCCGCAGCATATCAGCTGCGTCCAGATAATTGCCCTCTATCAGGCTGACCATGGCAAGACGGCGCCTGACAACGTAAGCCTTCTCCGGTTCTCCCTGCACAGAGCGCAGAGCCTGTTCGTATATCTGCCGGGCACGGGTAAAATCTCCCTCATTCTCCAGGGCATCCCCCAGCCCGGTCAGAGCATCCTGGCAGGAAGCATCCAGCCGCAGGACAAGCCTGAAATTTTTCTCCGCGGCCGCAGGATCTCCCTGACGCAGACATCGTTTTCCTTTTTCCAGAAATTCCGCAGCTTCCTTCTCCATATCCGTCTACTTTCTGTTATTTTCCTCTCCCACGCGGATAGAACCCGCGTCGGAATCTG
>ONFL01000056.1 GCA_900317095.1 uncultured Eubacteriales bacterium
ATACCGTAAAATATGCACAATCTGGTACTTAAAAAATATCAGATTGCCAGTAAAATGTAAAGCATAGAGAACGAAGAGGGACGGATTCTCTAAATAAGGAAAAGGGGGAAAAAAGAATGATTAAACTGAAAGACAGGTACGGACTGTATATCGGCGGAGAATGGAAGGATGCGTCAGACGGCGCTGCCTACAAGGAGTACAATCCCGCAACAGGAGAACTTTTAACAGAATGCGCGCAGGCAACAAGAGACGATGTCGACGCGGCTGTGAAGGCAGCCTGGAAGGCATTTCCCCAGTGGAAAAAATCTACTGCCATGCAGCGGGCACAGATCCTCAATAAGATTGCAGACGCCATAGAAGAAAACGCGGATTATTTCGCGGAACTGGAGTCCATGGATAACGGCAAGCCCATACGTGAGACGAAGGCCATCGATGTTGAATACAGCATCCGCCACTTCCGTTATTTCGCCGGCTGCATCCTTGCACAGGAAGGCGAAGCCAGCGTTCTCGACGAGCAGTATTTATCCATCATTATAAGAGAGCCGATCGGCGTTGTCGGCCAGATCGTACCCTGGAACTTCCCGTTCCTGATGGCAGCCTGGAAACTGGCGCCGGTTATCGCGGCAGGCGACTGCACGGTTCTCAAGCCCTCCAGCTCAACAAGCCTTTCCATGCTGGAATTCGCAAGGCTCACCCACGGAATTCTTCCGGACGGCGTATTCAACGTCATCACCGGATCCGGCTCCAAGGCAGGCCAGTATATGCTGGAGCACCCCGGTTTCCGCAAGCTTGCCTTCACAGGCTCCACGGAGGTCGGCCGCAATGTTGCCCTGGAGGCAGCAAAGAAGATCATTCCCGCCACACTGGAGCTGGGCGGCAAGAGTGCCAATATCTTCTTCGACGACTGCGACTTCGATCAGGCCATAGACGGCGCACAGCTGGGCATCCTCTTCAACCAGGGGCAGGTATGCTGCGCAGGCAGCCGTATATTCGTACAGGATACCTTCTATGATAAATTTGTAAATGCTCTTGTAGATCAGTTTAATAAGATTACCGTCGGTGATCCTCTGGATCCCAATACCCAGATGGGTTCCCAGATCGACGAACGGCAGCTGACAAAGATCCTGGGCTATATTGAGCAGGGCAAGAAGGAAGGAGCGAAGGTTCTCTGCGGAGGAGAAAGATATACTGAAGGCGAATGCGCCAAAGGCTGCTTCATGCGCCCGACCCTTCTGGGAGACGTCACCAACGATATGACGGTTGCCCGGGAAGAGATTTTCGGACCGGTCGGCGTCATCATTAAATTCCACGACGCAGACGAGGTAATCAACATGGCCAATGACAGCAGCTATGGTCTGGGCGGTGCTGTATGGAGCAAGGATATAGCCAAGGCCATCAAAGTTGCCAGAAGCATAGAAACTGGCCGCATGTGGGTCAACACCTACAACCAGATCCCGGAAGGCGCTCCCTTCGGAGGATATAAGGAATCCGGCATCGGCAGAGAGACCCATAAGGTCATCCTCGACCATTACACACAGATGAAAAACATCATGATCAACCTGGACTATGCACCGTCCGGCTTCTATCCCAAGAAGTGAGACTGACGGCATGTCCGTTCATACCAGAGAGAGCTGACCGGCACCAATGAGCCGGTCAGCTCTCCTTTTGCTAAACCAGAACAACTGACGGTTCAGCTCCGCAGCAATGACATCACGGAAGCATCTTACAAACTGACAGCCGCCCTGCAGCCTTCTTCGACCGCATGACGGATACGTCCTGCCATTGATGCATCGCCGATACTGATCATATCCGGGAAAGCGGCACAGATCTCCTCAGCTGCTGGAAGAATTACTCTTTTTCAAGCCCGTTATATACAACCGCCGCAAGTGCGCCTCCGCAAAGAGGTCCGACGATAAATACCCACAGAGCAGCAAGAGGGGCAGCATTGCCGGCGGCTGCGGCGAATACAGCCGGAGCAATGGATCTTGCCGGATTCACAGATGTTCCGGTCAATCCTATTCCCAGAATATGAACAAATGTCAGCGTCAGTCCAATGACCAGGCCTGCGGCATTTCCATGATTGAACTTCTTTGACGTCACGCCAAGAATCGCTATGACAAAGATGAATGTCAGGATGATCTCAACAATAAGTCCTGCAAATGCATTGCCGTTCACACCTGCGAGTGCATTTGCCCCGAAGCCGCCGGTCTTATCTTCCACCCCGCCGAGTCCGAAGACAGCAGCAAGGAGAACTGTTCCTAAAAATCCTCCAAGGACCTGCGCGATCATATACGGTATAACATCCTTCTTCTCCATGCCGCCTGCCAGATAAACACCCAGGGTCACGGCAGGGTTGATGTGGCAGCCGGACACATTGCCAATGCTGTAAGCCATTGCTACGATTGAAAGGCCAAAGGCAAGCGCTGTCAGCAGATAACCTGAACCTGCAGAGGCATCACAGCCTACAAGCATAGCAGTACCGCATCCCATAAATACAAGGATACTTGTGCCGATGAACTCAGCGAGATATTTCTTCATTTCTCTCCTCCTGAAATTTCAAATCAGCCCGTGTAAAACATCAGCGGGCAGTGTACGAGATCATCCAATAACAAATATTATAACATGTTATACCAGGTTTCAACTCTGGATTGAAATCATCTTCTTTCTCGATTATAATGGTTTCAAACGGGTGAGCACCTACCGGCAGTCAGGCTATTCTGGCTGCCATTTTTTATTAAGGAGTTTTTTCAATGAATATGCTGATTCCCATACTCATTATTGTCGCATCAAACACCTTTTATAACATCTGCGCCAAATCTACGCCTAAAGAGATTGACACATTTGCGTCCCTCACGGTTACATATCTTGTTGCTGCAGCTGCCGCTCTTGCGATGTTCTTCCTCACGAACCGGGACAGAAACCTGGCAGAGGAGCTGGCAAAGATCAACTGGACCCAGTTTGTACTTGGTCTTTCAATTGTCGGTCTGGAATCCGGATTTATTCTCGCGTTCCGTACGGGATGGAAAATAGGCCTTGCCCAGCTTATCGCAAGCGTAATATTATCCTGCATCCTTATCATTGTCGGCTATCTGTTTTACAAAGAAGCTGTCACCGTGCGGCAGTTTATCGGGATAGGTGTATGCGCTGTCGGATTATTCTTAATCACAAAATAAATCTATCTCACTTCTTAATGCTCCTCCATGTACCGGGCTTTCTTCTCTATCTTCTTATACCTTTCCAGGGGCAGCGCGAGTTCCTCCTCCGGAACATTACTGATATTCTGCACAGCAAGATATCCCAAAGAACGGACTTGATGCAAGAAGTTCAATCGGCAGATTTTCAAATCCAGCAGGTCAACCCTGTGTCTTATAAGCACTCCATGCACTGTGAGAAATAATCCCTGAGTCCCTGATTGTATGCGTAAACGTAAGTCCCGTCAATCCCCCGCGTCATCAGAACATAATATATATTTTCTATATAGACTCTGAGCTCAGTATCTGATGTTCCAAGTTTTCCATACTTGTCAAAGTACAGATCCCGGTTTACTACTATTTCATTGGTGCTGGAATCGTAATCAATCTCTCTGCCAAAGATAACAAAACCGTAGTTCAGATCATATCCCTGAATAGTATGAATACTGCCCACCTCGTTAACCGCATTAAATGAATACGGCCATTCAACATTTGTTGAATTCCACTTTTTCTGCACACCTTCGATAAAGATATCATATTTATCTTTATCCTTCTTGCTCTTCCATTCCCATGAATACCCGGCCAGCATCCGGCTTAGAGGTGCCCTGGCAGCAACTTCACGATATTTGTCCTCAAAGCCCTTAAAGTCTGTGATCAGCTTTAATGTATAATCAGGAAACTGACCCTTCATATCTTCTTTGCCTTTAACAAGCTTTTTTACAAAATCTATATAATCATTGCCGCCCTTACATCTCATCTGTGTGTAGAGGGTGTAATACGTTCTCGTGCGATGGTAAAACCTATCATTAATGGTCTTTTGAAAGTCATCTGCAGAAATATCTGACGTAACAACCGTCTGGTCAGTATCGTAAAAAAGGATCGGACAGTCTGCCTGCTTTATTATCCAGTCCAGCTGCGTCACATCGCCCTCCAAGCCCATTTTTTTACTTGCCTTGTCAAATGTGCTGTAATTTGCGAGGTTGTGACGGGCTTTTAACCTATGCGCTTCATCAACCATAAGTATGTCATAATGGTTTTCCGCAACTTCTGCAGGTCCTATGACATCAGATGCGGCAAGCCCTCGTATTGACCTGAACAACTTTTTTAAAGAGTTTCTGAGAGACGTCTGAGGGATTACCAAAGCCATCTTTAAGCCTGTAAACTCAGGAGAATCCCGAAGCAGTTTAAACATATATACTGCGACTACCGTTTTCCCGCTGCCAGGCATACCCTCGATAAGCATGATCTGCTCTCTGTCGACACGGAGATGCTGTACAAGAGTACTGACAACATTTCTCTGATCTGGGGTTAATTTTTTATAAGGCGAGTATTTGAACAGATCCGACTGTTCTATTTCTTCGATAGAATGCTTGACAAGATGCTTCTTCCGCAGCTGGGCCCACAACATTCTGAATTCATCATTGTAGATCTTCCTGTTATAATAGCTTGCCCCTACAATTCCTGCGTTTTTATTCGTAAGAGTAAATGTCTCGTCAGCTGACATCAGTGCTATAAGCTGCGATTCATAGTCAAATGTCATGGACTGATTCGAACGGTCTGAATATATGAAATGAGCTCTTGTAAAACCAGCTTTATCCGGATTGGCCTTATGCTGAGACATCCTGGCTGAAATATCAAGTGTCTGTCCAACATAGGCTTCCTTCCCATTTTCAAGGATATAAACCATGGGCCAGTTATATAAAAAAGCATCTGTCCCGTAATTATCTTCCTTAAATGGCCTGTCTAAGATCTTGAACATCAAGGATCACCTCTTATAACCTGTCGTATTTGGTGCTTTTCCCACGACTTTTTTCTACAGGATATTTTTCAGCATTCTTTTGTATCTTATCGTGAATGGCTTTTCCGGGATCTATGCCCAGCTTATCGGCAAGAAGCAGGCAATAGTTCATGACATCGGCAATTTCTTCTGTAACTGCCTCCAGCTCCGGTTCCGATCCCCATTGAAAGCACTCAAGCAGTTCACCTGCCTCAATAGCTACAGACTTGGCAAGGTTCTCCGGAGAATGAAACTGATCCCAGTCCCGTTCTTCCGTAAATTTTCTTATTTCTTCTGTCAGCTGAGCCATGCTGTCATAATCTTTCATCTTCAACACACTCCTTCACTTTGAAACTTTTATCCAAAGCATTTATCAACCGTGCTTGATCCAGATCCTGTCCGTCATCCGATTCAGTTCCATCTATTTCCAGAAACCCTGTCAGGTCATCGTCTGCCGCTATATAAAAGTCCTGGCAATTTAACAAGACACACTACTATAGCTTTAATAATACCGTAAATTGTGTGACGATTCAATGCTATGACAAGCCTTCCACAGGCCATGAATCCACTGGCGGTGCATTTCCTCACCGCCAAGTGGAAGCTGAACGTTTCGTAGGGACTGCGATCGTTCAGCTTTTTCGCTTTCAGGATACAAACTGACTGTTATACAGCCGTTCATATTTCCCATGTTTTGCCATCAGCTGCTCATGGGTTCCGGCTTCTTTGATATCACCATTCTCCATATACAGGATCATATCCGCATCCTTGATAGTAGAAAGTCGATGAGCGATCACAAAGCTGGTCCTGCCCTTCATAAGTTTTGCCATAGCATTCTGAATTCTCTGCTCTGTGTAGGTATCTACATTGCTGGTCGCCTCATCCAGGATCATGATCTCGGGATCACAGGCCATGGCGCGGGCAATCGTGAGAAGCTGCCGCTCGCCCTGGGAGATATTCTCACCGCCATGGGAAAGTTTAAAGTCATAGCTGTCGGGAAGCATCCGGATGAAGGAATCGGCACTGGCAGCCTTTGATGCATTCTCTACCTGATCTCTGGACAGGCCGTCTCTTCCATAGGCCAGATTGTCATAGATAGATCCTTCAAAAAGCCAGGTATCCTGCAGCACCATAGAGAAATGCTTCCGCAGCTCTTCCCTGGTCATC
>ONFL01000058.1 GCA_900317095.1 uncultured Eubacteriales bacterium
AAAGCTGGAGCAGGATGATGCCGACAGCCATAACGACTTCTGTATCCAGGATGCCGAAGCGGATGCCGTCCTTGATCCGGTCCTTTGCACCCTTGCCATAATTGTAGGCGACCAGCGGCGTGATAGAGTCGCGCAGCCCGAAACCGGCAAAGAATATAAACTGCTGGATCTTATAGAATATACCATAGGCAGTAACTGCATTTGCGGACACCTGACCGAATATGATATTGACACCGTAGGTCATGAAGCTCATGAGGGCCTGCATAACGATGGCGGAGAAGCCGATGGAATAGATCCCTCGGATGGTTTCAAGGCTGGGCCGCAGATAAGAGATGCCGGCAGGAATCTCCTTGTTGAAGCGGTACTGAAAGAACATGGCCAGAAACAGGGAAACGAACTGACCGATAACCGTTGCCCAGGCGGCTCCGATCACGCCCAGCTGGGGAGCGCCTGCCAGACCGTATATCAGGACGGGATCGAGGACGACATTTGTCAGGGCGCCGCAGATCATGGCAATAGTCGAGAACATGGTCTTGCCGGTGGACTGCAGAAGTTTCTCATATATGCCATAAAGCACATTTCCGGCGCAGAGGATGGTACAGATCTGCAGGTAGCCGGTGCCCATGTCCAGGACAGTCTGGTCGGCAGTCTGGATCGCCAGGTAGGCCCGGGTCCCGGTCAGACCGAATATCATAAAGGCAGCCGTGATGAGCAGAGCCATAAAAATACCATTTCCGGCGGTACGGCCGGCCTCTTCGGTCTTTTTCTGGCCCAGCATGCGGGAGAGGCGGGCTCCGACGCCGACGCCTGTCCCAATCCCGAAAGCCACGATCAGCATCTGGACCGGGAAGGCCAGTGTCAGGGCATTGACGGCCAGCTCGCCGCTGTGGGCGATGCCGCCTGTATCCGGCATCCTTGCGACAAACATAGAATCCACGATATTATACATGGCCTGCAGGACCATGGAAATCATGACCGGGATTCCCATGGAGAGCAGCAGGCGGGAGACTTTTTCTGTCCCCATCTTATTTTCTTTTTCCATTTGAACATCTCCTTATCTGATGATCTGTGTAACAAACAAAAAAAGCAGACAGCTATGGAGCTGTCTGCCAACGGAGCTATGTCTTCCAACATCAAAATGATTGTATAACAAAAAATTCATGATTTCAAAGGTGAAAATGAACATTTTTGTGGACACGAACACGTTTTTTGTTGTTAAATGTAGAAAAAGAAATTGCCCTGTAAAGAAGTGAGGAGAGAAAATATGAGACCAGAACATGTATACGCTGTATATTACAGTGCTGTCGGCGGCACGAAGAAGGTCTGTCAGACCATAGGCCAGGCGCTGGCAGAGCGCTTTGAAGCCCCTTTTACCGAGATCAGTTTTACGCTTCCGAAGGAGAGGGAGCAGACATATACCTTCGGCCCCGGGGATCTGGTGGTCTTCGGAACGCCGACATATGCAGGCCGCATTCCCAACAAGATGCTGCCCTTTGTACAGACCCTTTTCCAGGGGAATGACGCCCTGGCCATTCCGGTCGCTGCCTTCGGAAACCGCAGTTATCAGGACGCCCTGAGCGAGCTGCGCACAGAGCTGGAGCAGCATGGCTTCCACACAGTGGCCGGAGCCGGTGTCGTCTGCCGTCATGTATTTGCGCCGGATGAGCTCGCACCGGGCAGACCGGATGAGAAGGATCTGCAGGATCTGCGCGCCTTTGCCGGCAGAGCGGCGGATAAGATCCTTGCCCTGACAGCTTTTCCGGAGCCGGTCAAGGTAGGCGGCAATGACCCTGTCGGTCCCTATTACACACCCCTGGGCATAGACGGAAAGCCGGCTAAGTTCCTCAAGGCCAAGCCCAAGGTGAACGAAGAACTCTGCGACAACTGCGGTATCTGCGCTGCTGTCTGTCCTCTGGGATCTATCTCGGCCGAAGATGTGAAGGTTGTGGACGGCGTCTGCATAAAGTGCCAGGCCTGTGTCCGCAAATGTCCTAAGGGAGCCCGCTATTTTGACGATCCGGCCCTGGCTTCCCATATAGAGATGCTCAAGGAAAATTACAGCAGAAGAGCAGAATCAGAGTTCTTTCTTTGACAAGTATGCTACAATAGTCTGGAAAAAGATAAAAATCTGCAGGCAGTGAAGATTTTTCACTGCCTTTTGTGTGCGTTAGGAGGATACAAAGTGGAAAATCAGACAAAGAAGGGCATCAATCCGCATGTGCTGGGCATC